>NZ_BAABMO010000036.1:0-35872 GCF_054767435.1 Proteus sp. MB838 | reverse complement strand
CGATCATAGCGATCATCTTGATTACTATCATCCTCAATCCATAATAAACCGTGCTCATGTGCATAAGCTTCGATTTGTTCACGTGTAATATTAAGTAATGGTCGTAATAAATACCCTTGTTCAAAAGGCATTTTTGCAGGCATTGAAGACAACCCTGCCGGTCCACTACCGCGTTTAAGCGCTAATAGGAAAGTTTCCGCTTGATCATCTTGATGTTGTGCCGTCACTAAAACTTGATTAGGCTGTAAATATTGGCGATAAGCTTGATAGCGCGCTTCTCTGGCACCCTGCTCAATCCCCCCTTCTTTCCCATTGACTTGTACTCTTTCACTGATAAAACTGACCTGCCAGTTATGACAAAAATGTTCGCAATGCGTGAGCCAATCATCGGCTTTTGAATTCAATCCATGATGAACATAAATTGCCGTTAATTCTAAAGGAAGTTGATATTTATCACGTAAGCAAACCAACCCATGCAATAAAACGGTTGAATCAACTCCACCACTAAAACCCACTAAAATATGAGTATGAGAGCCAATTTGTCGTTTAATTTCGTTAATAAGAGGACAATTTTTCAGTTCCATAGCATTATCAGTTATCGAGGAATTCAATGGGTTATGTTAAGCCTTTCCATTGCATTTTGCACGAACACAACCTTTCGCCGCAACATAATAAAAAAGAAAGCAAAATATAACTTTTCACTTAAGCTGATAACGATACTAAGAAAATGCTGTCCTCATCGCTGTCATGGGTTTAATTATGCCGTAAAGCCACCATCAACGAGATAAGAAGCCCCTGTGACAAACGAGGCGGCATCACTTGCTAAAAAGGCAACAACATTAGCCACCTCTTCAGGTGTACCTAACCGACCAATAGGGTGTAAAGCGACGAGTTTTTGTTTGTCTAATTCACGCCCCTCTAATAAAGGAGTATCAATATAGCCTGGACAAACAGCATTAACACGAATACCTTGACTGGCATAATCAAGCGCTAACGTTTGTGTGAGTAATTTAATGCCCCCTTTAGAGGAGCAATAAGCAGGAAATGCATGCTGGCCGACAAAAGAGCAGATTGAACTACAGTTAACAATAGCGCCTGTGGTTTTAGTTTCTAACCAATGTTGAATAACCGCGCGGTTAATAAGAAATAGTCCATTAAGATTAACATCAAGCACTTTTTTCCATTGATCGTAATGTAATTTATCGGCAACGGTATCGGTTAAAACACCCGCATTAGCAAATAAAAAATCCACTTTGCCATAATGTTTTACTACATGCTTAACCAGTTGTTGATTATCTTGCTCATTGGCGGCATCCATTTGAACAAATTCTGCGGAAAACCCTTTATCTTGCAAATAGTTTTGTGCTTTTTCCCCACGACCTGAATGACTTCCAGTAATAACAACCGATGCCCCTAGTGATAAAAATTTCTCAGCGCTAGCTAAACCGATACCACTATTACCCCCGGTGATAATGCCTACTTTGTTGCTAAATGAAATCATAACTTTTCCTTCTTTGATTAACGATAAGCCTTATCAAATCATAGGTAGGGTTACGTATTTTTTAAGCAAAGATAAACATAAATCTTATATTTGAGATCGAGTTAACATATTGATATATAATTAAAAATGAAAGTATCACAAGCTATTACTATTAATAATAGAAATAGTTTTATAAAAGAAAAATTAGCTGGAGTGATAGTGGTGTGATAATAGCCTGATCCTATTCGCCATAAAAAAAACCCCATGCTATAGCATGGGGAGTGATCTTTTTAATAGCTAGCTAAGTACCCGCTCAATCAGCAATAGCCATATTCCATTAAGCGTTGATAACGGCGGTTAGTTAGCTCTTCTGTATCAAACTCATCTAACTGCGCTAAATCAGCTTTTAGCTGCGCTTTTAGTGATGCTGCCATTTCATCATAATGACGATGAGCACCACCTAAAGGTTCAGGGATCACCGTATCAATCAATTTTAATTCTTTTAAACGATTTGCCGTGATCCCCATAGCTTCAGCAGCTAATGGTGCTTTATCAGCACTCTTCCATAGAATAGAAGCACAACCTTCTGGCGAAATAACGGAATAGGTGCTGTACTGCAACATATTTACTTTATCACCCACACCAATCGCCAAAGCACCACCAGAGCCACCTTCGCCAATAACGGTACAAATAATTGGCACACCAAAGCGAGACATTTCTCTTAAATTACGAGCAATCGCTTCTGATTGTCCACGCTCTTCAGCGCCCACCCCCGGATAAGCTCCCGGAGTATCAATAAAAGTGATAATAGGTAATTTAAAACGTTGTGCCATTTCCATTAAACGCAACGCTTTGCGATAACCTTCAGGAGCCGGCATACCAAAATTACGACGAATTTTTTCTTTCGTTTCACGTCCTTTTTGATGACCAATGATCATCACCGGACGACCGTCTAAACGAGCAATACCACCGACAATCGCTTTATCATCAGCATAAGCGCGATCACCCGCTAACTCCTGAAAATCAGTAAAAACACGATTAATATAATCAAGGGTATAAGGTCTTAATGGATGACGAGCAAGTTGTGCCACTTGCCATGCACCAAGATCAGAGAAAATTTTTCGAGTAAGTTCTAAACTTTTTTCTCTTAAGCGTGCAACTTCTTCATCAATATTAATATCAATTTTTTCATCATGTTGGCTAACTGCGGTTAGCGAATCGATTTTCGCTTCTAACTCGGCAATTGGCTGTTCAAAATCCAGAAAATTAAGACTCATAACATTCCTATTCTAGTCAAATTCTAATTCCACCTGCTCATTACCCAGCAGAGTTCGCAGATCGGTCAAAAGCATATCAGTCGGCGTTACTCGCCATGTTGCACCAAAACGCAAACGTGCACAGGCATCATGCTTTTGAAAATAAAGATGAACCGGGATCGTGCCTGAACGATGAGGTTCTAAAACGCCGCGAAGACGATTTAATAATTGCTCATTAATTTGCCTGTCTGATAACGAGATAGCAAGCCCTCGAGCATATTTTTCACGCGCTTCGTTAATATCCATTAATTCGCGGACTGTCATTTTAAGCCCACCGTTGAAATCATCAAAGCTGACCTGCCCGGTAGCAATTAAAATCCGATCTTGTTCCAATAGATGTTGGTATTTATCTAATGCATCGGAAAATAACATAATTTCCAAACGACCAGAACGATCATCTAACGTACATATACCAATTCTATTTCCTCGTTTAGTGGTAAAGACTTTCGAAGCAAGGACTAATCCTGCCACTTTTACCATCTGACCTCGGGGGGTAGGTACTAAATCTTTTAGACGGGTTCCTGCCGCATATCGTTCAATTTCTTTTAGATAACGGGTGATGGGATGTCCCGTTAAATATAAACCGAGGGTTTCTCGCTCACCTTCTAAAACAACTTGATCTGGCCATTTAGGTACATTGGCATAAGAACGTTCCACTTGCTCTGGGGCTTCTGCCAATACACCAAACATATCGGATTGCCCAATGGCTTCCGCTTTTGCGTGTTGATCTGCCGCCTTTAAGGCATCTTCCAGCGAAGACATTAATGCTGCACGGTGAGGCCCTAATTTATCAAATGCGCCTGACATTATCAGTTTTTCCATCACTCGGCGATTCAATTTTTTGGTTTCTGTTCTCGCACAGAGATCAAAAATATCTTTAAAATGACCACCTTGTTGACGCGCTTCGACAATTGCCTCAATAGGGCCTTCTCCAACCCCTTTGATGGCCCCTATGCCATACACTATTTCGCCTTCATCATTAACATGGAAATGATAAAGCCCACTATTAATATCTGGAGGAAGGACTTTTAAACCCATTCGCCAACATTCATCCACCAGACCGACCACTTTTTCGGTATTATCCATATCGGCAGTCATGACTGCCGCCATAAACTCCGCAGGATAGTGAGCTTTTAACCAGAGCGTTTGATAAGAAACTAAGGCATAAGCCGCTGAGTGCGATTTGTTAAATCCATAACCGGCAAATTTCTCTACCAAGTCAAAGATTTTCATGGCTAATTCGCCATCAACACCATTTTTAATCGCCCCCGCTTCAAACACAGAGCGCTGTTTTGCCATCTCCTCAGGTTTTTTCTTACCCATCGCGCGTCGTAACATATCCGCGCCACCCAAGGTATAACCGGCAAGTACCTGTGCTATCTGCATCACTTGCTCTTGATACAAGATAACACCATAAGTTGGCTCTAATACAGGCTGTAAGCTCTCATGTTGCCATTTAACATCAGGGTAGGAAATCTCTTCAACACCGTGTTTTCGGTCGATAAAGTTATCCACCATCCCCGACTGTAAAGGCCCTGGGCGAAACAGTGCAACTAACGCAATCATATCTTCGAAGCAGTCTGGTCGCAGACGCTTTATCAGATCTTTCATACCACGGGATTCCAATTGGAATACCGCGGTGGTTTCAGAGCGTTGCAACATATCGAAGCTACGCTGATCGGTTAATGAAATGGCTGATATATCAACAGGCTCAAGTGATTTTTTAGCCCGTCGAGCATTAATCATTTCTAATGCCCAGTTGATTATCGTCAGCGTTCTTAACCCTAAGAAGTCAAATTTAACAAGACCGGCATATTCAACATCATTCTTATCAAATTGTGTAACCGGGTTATTCCCTTCCGGATCGCAATAAAGTGGCGCAAAGTCGGTAATTTTGGTTGGAGAAATAACGACACCACCGGCATGCTTACCTGCATTACGCGTTACCCCTTCTAATTTACGCGCCATATCAATAAGCGATTTCACTTCTTCATCAGCTTCGTAAATTTCAGGTAACTGAGGCTCGGCGGCAAAGGCTTTTTCTAACGTCATTCCCGGATCAGGGGGAACAAGCTTGGAAATTCTATCAACGAAGCCATAAGGGTGTCCTAAAACACGCCCAACATCTCGAATAACAGCTTTGGCCGCCATAGTACCAAAGGTAATGATCTGTGATACGGCATCACGACCATACATATCCGCAACGTGATCGATAACTCTATCGCGCTTCTCCATACAGAAGTCAACGTCAAAGTCAGGCATTGATACACGTTCTGGATTAAGAAAACGTTCAAACAGTAGATCAAACTCAAGAGGATCGAGATCTGTTATCTTAAGCGAATAAGCCACCAGTGAGCCAGCACCTGAACCACGTCCTGGCCCTACAGGAACGCCATTATCTTTAGACCATTGGATAAATTCCATCACTATCAAAAAGTAACCGGGGAATCCCATCTGGTTAATAACTTTGAGTTCAATCTCAAGGCGCTCATCGTATTCAGGACGTCGCTTTTCTCTCTCTTGCGGATCAGGAAATAAAAAGGCAAGGCGCTCTTCTAAGCCCTCTTTGGACTTTTTAATTAAGAAATCTTCTGTACTCATATCCCCAGTCGGGAATTGAGGAAGAAAGTATTCACCTAAACGAATGGTCACATTACAGCGTTTGGCTATTTCAACACTGTTTTCTAATGCTTCAGGAATATCAGCAAAAAGCTCACACATCTCTTCTTCTGTGCGCATATATTGCTGAGGACTGTAGTGCTTAGGACGTTTAGGATCGGATAATGTGAAACCATCATGAATAGCCACGCGAATTTCATGAGCATCAAAATCATCACTATCCAGAAAACGGACATCATTTGTCGCAACAACAGGAAGCCCTTTTTCTGATGCTAAGGCTACAGCTTCATGTAAGTAGCTCTCTTCATCCGGACGCCCGGTACGAATAAGCTCTAAATAATAGCTATCAGGAAAGTGCGTTTGATAATATTCAAGACATTGCTCAACTAAAGCTCGATTACCGCGTAGTAGGAATTTACCAACATCTCCCATTCTACCGCCAGAAAGCAACAAGAGACCTTCTTTATATGTTGTTAACCACTCTTGTTTGATAACCGGTCCGGCAGCACCATAACCATGTTTATAAGCTTCAGAAATCAATAGTGTTAGGTTTTGATATCCCACATTATCACGGGCGAGAATGGTTAAATGCGCGTATTCATCACCTAATAGTTCCGTTTCCAGATAGACATCTGCACCAACAATAGGTTTGATACCGGCACCATGAGCCGCACCATAAAATTTCACTAACCCACATAAGTTAGTGAAATCTGTAATTGCAAAAGCAGGCATACCCAGCGAAGCCACTTTCTTCACAAGAGGCCCTGTTTTTGCCAATCCATCGATCATTGAATAATCGCTGTGTACCCTTAGATGGATAAAACGAGGATCTGCCATATCTTATTAATTACTCTGTGGATTAGACTAAATTTAAAGCACGTTTTACAGGCGCAAAACTTTTACGATGATAAGGCGTTGCCCCTAATGAAGCCAGTTTTTCCATATGGAAGGCTGTTGGATAGCCTTTATGTTTGGCAAAGCCGTAATCAGGATAAAGTTTATCTAGCTGTTCCATTTCCCTATCACGGGTAACTTTAGCCAGTATTGACGCTGCGCTAATTTCTTGAACTAAACTATCACCTTTAATCACCGCTTGAGATGCCATTGGCAAGTTAGGACAACGGTTTCCGTCGACTAAGACCATATCAGGCGTTATGGATAATCCCGCGACAGCACGCTCCATGGCTTTCATCGTTGCCCAAAGAATATTCAGTTTATCTATCTCTTCAGGCTCAGCACGTCCAATAGCCCAACATAATGCTTTTTCTTTTATTTCATCGTAAAGCGCATTGCGTTTTTTCTCGGTCAATTTTTTCGAGTCCATTAATCCCTGAATAGGATTAGCTGGATCGAGGATCACCGCAGCAGTAACTACCGCACCCACCAATGGTCCGCGACCGACTTCATCGACGCCAGCAATTAGGTTTGCTTTAGGATAGACAAATTCCATTATTGACCTGCTAATTCTAAAACTGCATTCGCTGCTTGCTCATCAGCACGACAACGGATAGCTGAGTGTAATTGTAAAAATATCTCTTTTAAGTGTTGTGCTTTTTCCGCATCCGTTAATAGGGGGAGTAATTGTTCTGCCAGTGCTTCTGGTGTGCACTCTTCTTGCAGCAACTCTTTAATTATTTCCCGTCCCGCTAATAAATTGGGTAAAGAGACATAGGGCGTTTTAACTAATTTTTTTGCTAACCAAAAGGTAAATGGTTTCATACGATAACCCACTACCATCGGGCATTTCGTTAACATGCATTCTAAGGCGGCTGTACCAGATGCTAATAAAGTCGCATCACTGGCGGTCATCGCCTCTCTTGCTTGTCCATCTAAGAGTTGGATTTCAAGTTTTGGGGCAACACTTTGATGTATTTGTTCAAATTGTGCCCGTCGCTTCGCATTTACCAAAGGGACAACAATATGTAATGCGGGGATCTGTTGCTTTAATCGCTGCGCTGTTTTTATAAAGTCCGCACTGAGCATTTCCACTTCAGAATGCCGACTTCCTGGTAGCAGAGCTAAACAGATTGCCTCTTGATCAATACCTAGGTGTTCACGAGCCGCTTTTTTATCAGGGTGTAACGCAATTGCATCAGCCATTGTATGACCGATAAAGCGACAAGGAACCTGATATTTATCGTAAAACGCTTTTTCAAAAGGAAGGAAAGCTAAAACCAAATCCGTTGCTTTACCAATTTTAAAAACCCGTTTTTGACGCCAAGCCCATACTGATGGACTGACATAATGGATAGTTTTCAACCCTTTTTGTTTTAAGCGACCTTCAAGGGTGATATTAAAATCAGGAGCATCAATACCAACAAAAACATCTGGCTTAAGTTGTGTAAAGCGTTGAGTGAGATCTTTTCTGATCTTCAATAATCGTGGCAAACGTTCAAGTACTTCCACGATCCCCATCACCGCAAGCTCTTCCATTTCATACCAAGCTTCACAACCTTCTGCTTGCATCAAAGGACCTGCGACACCAACAAAACGAATATTGGGATGCATTTGTTTAAGAGCGCGGATTAATCCCGCGCCCAAGATATCACCGGACGTTTCACCAGCCACAAGGCCGATAACTAACGGACGCTGTTTTATAGATGATTGGCCTGACAAGGTCATATCCTAATTAGCGAATAATACCGCGGTTTGATTTTGCTGAATTTTCCAGAAAATCACTGAATATTTTTACATACTGATTATTATTGTCTGCGGCTAATTGAGCAATCTCTTCTCGCGCTTCTTCAAGCGTTTTACCATTACGATAAAGTATCTTGTAAGCGTTACGAATGGCATGCAGATCTTCTTTTGCAAAACCGCGACGTTTTAATCCTTCAATATTCAAACCATAAGGGGTGGCATGGTTTCCTTGTGCAATCACAAAAGGAGGAACATCTTGTGCTACACCGGAACAGCCGCCCACCATGACATGTGAACCAATCTGACAAAATTGGTGAACCGCACTCATACCACCGATTATCACATAATCACCTAAAGTGACATGTCCACCTAAAGTACCGTTATTTGCAATAATACAGCGATCGCCAATGATACAATCATGAGCAACATGGGTGTTGATCATCAATAAGTTATCATTGCCAATTTTAGTAATATTACCGCCCTGTGTCGTACCACGATGAATAGTGACACTTTCGCGGATAAGATTGCGATCACCAATAATGACTTGGGTCGGCTCACCACGATATTTCAGATCTTGGTTTACTTCACCGATAGAGGCAAATTGGTAAATCTGATTATCACGGCCAATGCGTGTATGGCCATTAATAACCACATGAGATTTGATATCTGTACCTTCACCAATCTCAACATGGCTACCAATAACGCAAAAAGGGCCAATGCGAACATTAGCACCAATTACCGCACCCTCTTCAATAATTGAAGAAGGGTGAATTACTGCGGATTTATCAATCATAAGCTAGACCTCACGGCGGCGAGCACACATCATCTCAGCTTCGCAGGCAATTTCTCCATCAACTTTAGCGACGCCTTTAAAGCGTGCAACGCCACGGCGTTCTTTAATGAATTCAACCTCAAGAACCATTTGGTCTCCAGGTAAGACAGGACGTTTAAAGCGAGCACCGTCAATAGCAGCAAAATAGTAAAGTTCACCGGGTTCCAGTTTTCCTACGCTTTTGAATGCTAAAATACCTGTTGCCTGCGCCATTGCTTCGAGGATCAGTACACCAGGGAAAATAGGTTTGCCCGGGAAGTGACCTTGAAAGAAAGGCTCATTAAAAGATACATTTTTTACTGCTCTTAGAAATTTCCCTTCTTCAAAATCAAGGACACGGTCAACCAATAAAAATGGGTAACGGTGTGGAAGTAAATCTAAAATTTCTTCGATTTGCAGAGTATGATTATCACTCATTGCAATACTCTTCCTGTCTAATAAAACTGAATCTAATTAAGAATGACACGACCTGCTGTGACTCAAAAAGGGAGTTAACGCGCAGGTCGCAAAATAGGTAACAACAACCGTCAAAGATGCTACTTGTTACTTATCGCTATTTTCTACTTGACGTTCTAGCGACTTTAGCCTTTTTTGCATTTCATCAATTCGCAGCACCAGTGCTGCGGTTTTACGCCATGCTTTATTCGGTTGTAACGGAATGCCAGAAGAATAAACCCCAGGTTCAGTGATAGGACGCATAACCATCCCCATTCCTGTTACCGTAACTTTATCACAAATTTCCATGTGACCATTGATAACACTTGCTCCACCAATCATACAGTAACGCCCAATCTTCAGGCTCCCCGCCATGATGACACCACCTGCCACAGCAGTATTGTCACCAATAATGACGTTATGTGCGATTTGGCACTGGTTATCAATGATAACACCATTACCGATAACTGTGTTATCTAATGCGCCTCTATCGATGGTAGTACATGCACCAATTTCGACACGGTCACCAATGATCACTGAGCCTAACTGAGGAATTTTAATCCAATTGCCACGCTCATTGGCATAACCAAAACCATCAGAACCAATGACAGTACCAGATTGTACTAAACAATCTTTACCAATAATAACTTCATGATAAATAGAGACATTTGCCCACAAACGGCTATTATCGCCGATATGTGCTTTTTTACCAATAAAACATCCTGCACCAATAACTACGTTATTACCTAACTCAACACCTGGCTCAATGACCGCATTTGCACCAATTGAGACGTTATTCCCTAATTTAGCATCAGCAGCAATAACAGCAGAAGGATGTATATCTTGTGCTGGCGCGGGCGTAGTATCCATAATCTGAGCCATTTGTGCATAAGCCAGATAAGGATTTTTCACCACCAGTGCAGCAACAGGACAAAAAGGCAGATCAGCCTCTGTTAATACCACCGCAGCGGCCTGACATTCACTTAGTTTTTCACGATAGCGACTATCGGAAAGAAAGGTAATTTGTTCACCATTTGCTAAGCCCATTGAAGCAAGACCGGCGATAGTGATATCACCATCGCCGTGTAACTGTGCATTCAATTGCTGAGCAAGATCAGCTAATCGAATTGAAAACATCTATTATTTAACCTGTTTTTGAACCTGAGCAGTAATATCTTTACCGTCTGCGAAATAAGGAACAGTGTTTGCATCTAAAATCACATCATAACCTTCTTTTTTCGCTACAGCATCAACAGCGTCTAATACACGTTTCATGATTTTATTACGCTCTTCTGCTTGACGACGGCTAAAATCTTGCTCAAAAGCTTGTGCTTTTTGTGCATAAGCTTCACGTTTAGCAACCAGATCTTTTTCTGTATTAGCACGTTGTGTCGCATTCATGGTTGGTGCATCTTTTTGGTATTTCTCAACCGCAGTTTGTAATGCTTTACCTAAATTTTGCAATTCGGTATCACGTGATTTAAATTCATTTTCCAATTGTTTCTCTACCGCATCACGGTTAGGCACTTTTTGGAGAACTTGACCGATGTTCACAACACCTACTTTATCTGCAGCTTGAGCGCCTGCTGACATCGTCAATGCCATTCCTAGGGCAGCGGCACATAACAATTTTTTCACGATAGACTCCTTAAAACCCAAAATAAATTTTTTGTCAGATATGAGATGTCTTTTCTCAATATATAGAAAAGACATCAACTTTACTTACATCGCTACCACGTTCTACCAATATTAAACTGGAATTGCTCAGATTTATCGCCTTCGTAATCTTTAATTGGCTTCGCATAAGAGAAGACTAACGGACCTAAAGGTGATAACCACTGTAAAGCCACACCGGTTGAAACACGTATATTACTTGCTTTACCAAAATCAGGCATACCAGCAGTCCAATTAGAATTAGTACTGTTCCAGTTGGTATCCCATACCGTACCCGCATCAACAAACATTGAAGTTCTGACTGATGAAGAGTATTTATCATCAATAAATGGCGTTGGTGTGATCAGTTCAAAGCTGGCGACTGCCATTGCATTACCACCGACCGCATCGCTAGATAAATAAGGTTTACCTTTCATCCCTTCTCTATTTAAATAGATAGCTTTAGGACCGATATTATTGGAACGGAAACCACGTACTGTACCAGAACCACCGGCATAGAAGTTTTCATAGAAGGGTAATTCTTTACCCCCTAAACCGTCACCGTAACCTAAACGACCTTTGAACAAGGTGACCCAAGACTCTTTTTCATTTAGAGGGTAATAAGCCATACCGTCCCAAGTTACTTTATAGTACTTGTTATCAGAGCCAGGTATGGTAATACGCCCACTTAAATTACTTCTTGCCCCAGAGGTTGGGAAGAAACCACGGTTTAAGTTATTAAATGTCCATCCAAGACTGACAGTATAGTCATCCGCATTAAAGGATTCTCGACCAGAATAATCATCACTTAGATTTTTACCCATACTTTCAAGATAACGCCACATCGCCACTTGAGGTTCCATCCGTGACAAGCCGTTATGCGTATAGCCTAAGCCGAGACGAGCCGAGTTATATTCATTGATAGGGAAACCTAAGGTGCCGTCTAACCCATAAGATTTATTGGTATAGCCGGATAAATCCGCATCATTAGCTCGGAAATCGTTATAGAAAATACGACCCCCTAAGCTGACACCATTTACAGTAAAGTAAGGATCTGTGACTGACAATTCAGCATACGTTGAGTAATCATTTTTACTGGCATTAATCGCAACAGCATTCCCCGTTCCTAACCAGTTATCCTGTGTTACCCCAACTTGGAAGCTGACACCACTTTCTGTACCGAAGCCGACACCAAAGTTAAGTGAACCCGTATTACGCTCTTTGACACGATAAACGATATCAACTTGATCAGGTGATCCCGGAATACGCTGTGTTTCCGTTTCGACTGTTTCAAAATAACCTAAACGGTTTAAACGCTCTTTACCTTGCTCAACTAAATCGCTACCTAACCAAGCCCCTTCCATCTGACGCATTTCACGACGTAAAACAGAGTCCTTGGTTATATCATTACCCGCAAAACGGATTTGACGCACATAGAAGCGATTCCCTGCATCAACGTTAACATGCAGTTTTACCGTTTTATTTTCATCATTGATTTCAGGATTTGTCATCACCCGTGGATAGGCGTATCCATAGCGACCTAACAGATTTTTAATTTCATTTTCTGTTTTGGTCACTTGAGCACCGTTATACAATGAGCCTGGTGCGATTTGGATCAGATCTTCAATCTCTTTGGTATAGCCTGCGGTATTACCATTGATTTCGGTACTTTCAACCGTGTATTTATCACCTTCTTTCAGGTTAATAGTAATATAAATACCTTTTTTATCAGGCGTTAAGCTAACGTTTGTGGATTCAATATCAAAACGTGCATAACCACGATCTAGATAAAAACTTCGTAATGTCTCTAAGTCACCAGCGAGTTTTTGTTTCTGATATTTTTCATCAGCCGCTAAGTTCCACCAAGGCACATCATCACGTAGTTGGAAGCGGTTAACTAATTCAGCAGTACTAAATGCTTTATTACCAACAATATTGATTTGTTGAATAGTAGCTGAAACACCTTCGGCAAATACCAGTTTTAAATCAACACGGTTACGAGGAAGAGGAGTCACAACAACTTTTACTGTGGCGTTATATTTACCAACACTATAGTAGAAATCTTCAAGACCTTTCTCAATATTAGCCAACATTGTTCGGTCAAGTGTTTCACCAATACGGATATTGGAAGCATCAAGATTTTGCTTAAGCATATCTTCTTTAATTGCTTTGTTACCTGAGAAAGTAATACTCGCAATTGTTGGACGCTCTTTAACTTGAACAATAAGTACATTTCCGTCACGCAGAACCCGAACATCATCGAAGTTTCCTGTCGCAAATAATGAACGGATAGTTCGACTAATATCATCATCGCTGACCGAATCTCCAACTCGGACAGGCATGTTCAGTAATGCTGCACCAACGGCGACGCGTTGAAGACCTTCAAATTGAATGTCCTGAACTACGAATCCGTCTGAACCGTATGCAGTGGCGCTGCCCAGCAGCAGCGACGCTATAAGCAACTTTTTCATCGCCATCGTTGTTTTGTGTTTTCCTAACCGGTCCCTGCTTATTTTATTATAAGCGAGAGAAATCATTGAAAAGTGCAAGTCCCATTAACAGCATCAGTGCCATAACACCGAAACGATAACAGACATCTTGTACACGCTCAGATACCGGCCCTCCCTTTATCTTCTCGATAACCAGGAAAAGCAGGTGCCCACCATCTAAGACAGGCAGGGGAAACAAATTAATGATCCCCAGATTGACACTGATAAGTGCGATAAACATCAAATAGTAAACAAAACCTGAATCCGCAGACATTCCAGCGCCTTTAGCGATAGAAACCGGTCCACTAAGGTTTGTTAACTTGACATCACCAACCACTAACTTGCCAATCATTTTGACAGTCAAACCCATTAACTGCCATGTTTTATCAGATGCTTCATATAACGCTGAAAATGGGTTGTATTGTTGCATTATCAAGTATTGCTCATCTGGCGGTAATACTTGTAGCTTCGCACCCACTTGCCCAACTTCGCTACCATCTTTCAGCGCTATTGCTGTAGGAGTAATATTTAACACCAAAGAAGCACCGTTACGTTCAACTAACAGTTCCAACGTTTTGTTGGGGCTTTGTCGAACAAAATAAGTAAATGGGTGCCAAGTATCAATTGGCTGACCATCGACTTTAACGATCCGATCCCCTGCTTGTAAACCTGCTTTTTCAGCCGCAGAGTCTGGTGTTACTTCTACAACTTTAGAGTCCAACCGTGCGCCAACAGGCATGATGCCTAGGGATACGATAGGATCTTGTCTTTCAGGATCAAAATTCCACTGTTGCAAATTCAGTATATTCTCACTCTCAGAAAGAGAGTTAGGCTGAGTTACAACGAAAGTCACCTCTTTTGCACCAATTTTACTCACTAATGCTAAACGAACAGCATTCTGATCAGGCGTTTCGATACCTGCAACGGATTTTAGTTCCATTCCCGGCGTTAATTTTGCTTGTTCTGCGATAGAGTCAGGGCGAATATCTGCAATTATTGGCTTTAATGCCGGCACCCCAATCATAAAAACAAGCCAATAAGCCACAATGGCTAATAAGAAATTTGCAATAGGTCCGGCGGCAACAATAGCGGCTCTTTGCCCGACGGTTTTATTGTTAAAAGCGAGATGACGACGCTCTGGTGCAACTTCGGGGACACGCTCATCCAACATTTTTACATAGCCACCTAAAGGTATCCATGCAACGACAAATTCGGTGCCATGTTTATCTGTTTTACGCCAAATCGCTTTACCAAAACCAATAGAAAAACGCTCAACATAAACGCCACAGCGTCTTGCTACCCAAAAATGTCCAAATTCATGTACCGTAATAAGAATACCTAAAACGATAATAAACGCGGCTAGATTCCACAGGATACCCATTGCTTACCTTTACATTTGAAAGCCAGAAGAAACTAAAAACACCAATCCAGCGAAAACAGGGATCGCCGCGGTCAAACTATCAATACGATCTAGCACACCACCATGCCCAGGGATAAGCTGACTACTGTCTTTTATGCCGGAAACACGTTTAAACATACTCTCAGCCAGATCGCCGAATACCGAAACAATCACCACGATGCCCGAAATCAGTAATAGATGGTTAGGCACTTCAGTAATTGGTGCGAAACGCGTAAATAGCCATGAAACAACACCTGCAGTGATTAATCCGCCCACCAGACCTTCCAAGGTTTTACCCGGTGATACTTTCGGTGCCATTTTATGTTTACCCATTAAACGGCCAAATGCATAAGCCCCTGAGTCCGCAGCCCAAACCAATAACATGACATACAGTAACCACCAGGCCCCTGTATATGAGTTTGTGCTATATCCCAACATACGTAGCGCCATCATGCCACAATAAAAAGGAACAATCGTCAATATACCGAACAATAACTTAAGAAGAACAGAATTTTTCCACATATTGGCTGAATTCGGATAACTGACAACTAATAAAATCGCCGCTATCCACCAAAAGAGCCCAGCCCATAAGCTATTCTTAATCATTGCTGTATCAAGCAGGTGATCAAAATCCGGTAACGAGGCTTGCATAAGAACTAAGAGTGCAGCAAATCCAACACCAGTAGCAATACGTTTGCCTTGAGAATGCCAGCCGATAAATTGAGCCCATTCCCAACCCGCTAAGCCTGAAATGGCAATAATAACTAATCCAAATCCTGCGGGAGGAAGAAGAAATAAAGCAGCAATAACAATAGGGATTAGTATTAATGCAGTAATGACACGATACTTAAGCAAATTATCCTCCCAGATTTACAGTATCTGTTTCCGATGTTGTACCACCGAAACGTCTTTCCCGTTTAGCAAAAGCATCAAGTGCATTCTGAAAAACTTGTTCATCAAAATCAGGCCATAAAACCTGTGTAAAATATAACTCAGCATAAGCAATTTGCCAGATAAGGAAATTACTTATACGATGTTCTCCACCTGTACGGATCACAAGATCTACAGGCGATTGATCGTGTAAACACAAGTGTGAGGATATCGCATTTTCATTAATATCTTCGATAGCTAACTCCCCTTTTGCGAGGGAACTCGCTAATTGTTGTACACTTTGTGTAATATCCCATCGTCCACCGTAATTGGCAGCAATATTTAAATTGAGTCCGGTATTATTTGCAGTCAGTGCAACAGAGTTTTTTATTCTATCTTGTAAACGACGACTAAAGCGGCTGATATCACCGATAATTGTTAATCTGACATTGTGTTTGTGTAGGCTTTTCACTTCATTATCTAATGCAAAAACAAACAACTCCATCAAAGAACTCACCTCTTGTTCAGGGCGATTCCAGTTTTCGCTGCTAAATGCATATAACGTTAGTGATTCAATTTTATGTTTGACGGAAAAGCTAACCGCATCTCGAACTGCTTTAATTCCCGCGCGATGGCCCGTAACTCGGAGTTTCCCTTGTTTTTTTGCCCAACGTCCGTTGCCATCCATAATGATGGCAACATGCTTTGGTTTTGATGCGGATGAATCGTCACTGGATAAGTTCACTCAATTTAACCCTTTGCTAATCTGATACTGATACAGACAGTCCTCTTCGGATAACCTACGCACAAAAAAACCGTGTGACTCCACGGCCTTTGGCAAAGCCTCAAAGTTGCTAAAGCGGTTGCTTTAGTAATGAACTGTTAATTTTCATTATTGTCTTTAGTGATTTGGCAACTATACCATTAGCCAGAAAGACGAACAAACACACTCTGGTAAATATCATCATCATTATACAATTTGTGCGATAATCTGCTGTGTTTGTAACCTTGCTAATTTATCAATTTCTAAAACATCGTCGATACTTTGAGGCTCAGAGAGGTCAAAATGTTCAACCACTTTGCGATTAATTTTAGCAATATCAGTGAATTTTACTTTTTCGTTTAAAAAAGCATCAACAACAACCTCATTAGCGGCATTTAATACCGTTGTTGAAGCTTGTCCCCGTTGCGAGGCTTCGATGGCAAGTGCTAAACAAGGATAGCGCTGATAGTCTGGACGGATAAATTCTAGGGCTTGTATCTCAAAAAAATCTAATGCTTTCGCGCCCGATTCGGTGCGATGAGGATATGCCATGGAATAAGCGATAGGCGTTCTCATATCTGGCTCACCAATTTGTGCGATAATGCTACCATCACGATAGCGAACCATTGAATGGATCACCGATTGGGGATGAATAATGACTTCCATCTCTGCTTCCGAGGCATTAAAGAAATAACGAGCTTCGATATATTCCAAGCCTTTATTCATCATAGTGGCTGAATCAACCGAAATTTTACGCCCCATTGACCAGTTTGGATGTGCGCAAGCTTGGTCTGGAGTCATTGCATCTAGCTCATCTAAAGGCGTATAGCGAAACGGTCCACCGGAGCCTGTGAGTAAAATACTGGTGATGCCATGGGCTTCTAAAGATGCATGGCCTAAATTGTCTTGAATACCTGTAGGTAAACTTTGGTAGATAGCATTATGTTCACTATCAATAGGTAAAACCTTCGCACCATATTTAGCCACCGCATCAAAGAATAAACGACCACTCGTGATCAGAGATTCTTTATTGGCTAATAAAATTCTTTTCCCTTTTTCTATCGCAGCCAGTGTAGGCTTAAGCCCCGCCACCCCTGTAATAGCAGACATCACTTGATCGGCTTCATCCAATGCAGCAATTTCATTAACAGCATTAGAGCCTGATAATATTTCCGTTTTACACGATGTATTGGCTAATAATTGTTTCAGCTCACCGGCACTTTTTTCATCTGACATCACCGCATATTTAGGCTGAAAAGCGCGACATTGCTGCGCCATTTTAGTTGCATTTTTTCCAGCCACTAAAGCAAGCACCTGAAACTCATCAGGGTTATTTTCAATGACGGATAACGTACTTGTTCCGATAGACCCTGTTGAGCCTAATATAGTTATTTGTTTCATTATTAATCAATCAGTATATCAATAACATTTTCATTAAAAGGAATTATATCAGCATGACGAGATAAATGAGGGGAAAGATGATAACTTTAATAAATAATGTGATAAAAAGAAGATATTAGGCATTTATTTTCCAGTAAATGCTCAAAAATAATGCCACATTTCAGTGGCATTATCAGAATAAAGAATAAAAATTAGAATTCCATTAACTCAGCTTCTTTCAGCGTTAATGCTTCATCAATTTTTTTAATGAACATATCAGTTAATTTCTGAATTTCATCTTGTGAACGTCGTTCATCATCTTCACTAATTTCTTTATCTTTCAGTAATGCTTTGATTTTATCATTAGCATCACGACGGATATTACGAATAGAGACACGACCTTGTTCTGCATCTCCACGCACAACTTTGATTAAGTCTTTACGACGTTCTTCAGTTAACGGAGGCAGTGGAACACGGATGATCGCGCCTGCAGATGAAGGATTTAAGCCTAAATCTGATGCCATAATCGCTTTTTCAACAGCAGGTGCTAAAGTACGATCGAACACTGTAATTGCCAATGTGCGGCCATCTTCTGCCACAACGTTAGCAACTTGATTTAATGGAGTTGGTGCGCCGTAGTATTCTACAACAATACCATCTAATAGGTTTGGAGACGCACGGCCAGTACGAACTTTATTAATTTGGCTTTTTAGTGCTTCAACGCTTTTGTCCATGCGTTCTTGAGCATCTTTTTTGATTTCATTAATCACGTTATAAACCCTTGGGAACTGGTTATCTTCCAGACGATATCAAATTATGATATCGACATAAATGAATTGGCGTACTTTAAGATGTTAACGCCAAATTATACCATTGTCTCTGTGTATTAAGCGTGAGAAATCAAAGTTCCTTCACTTTCACCCATTACAACCCGACGTAATGCACCCGGTTTATTCATATTGAATACGCGGATAGGTAAATTATGATCTCGGGCTAATGTGAATGCAGCAAGATCCATGACTTTCAATTCACGTTCTAATACATCCTGATAAGTCAGCTTTTCATATAATACCGCATCAGGATCTTTGGTTGGATCGGCTGAAAATACACCGTCAACTTTTGTCGCTTTCAATACAACGTCAGCTTCAATTTCAATACCACGTAAACACGCAGCTGAGTCAGTCGTAAAGAATGGGTTGCCTGTACCTGCCGAGAAGATAACAACTCGGCCATGGCGTAATAAGCTAATAGCCTCAGCCCAACTGTAGTTATCACAAACACCATTAAGTGGAAATGCTGACATTAATCGTGCATTGACATAAGCACGATGCAATGCATCACGCATTGCTAAGCCATTCATCACTGTGGCGAGCATTCCCATGTGGTCACCCACAACACGGTTCATACCTGCAGCTGCTAGACCAGCGCCACGGAACAAGTTACCACCGCCAATTACGACACCGACTTGTATGCCCAATTCAACGAGTTCTTTAATTTCCTGAGCCATGCGATCAAGTACGCTCGCATCGATACCAAAACCTTCTGCGCCTTGCAGGGCTTCGCCACTCAGCTTTAATAAGATTCGCTGATATACGGGTTTTGCATTGGTTGCCATGGTGTTCTGTCCTAAGCAGATTAGTTAATTGGAGGTTTTAGATAGCCTTACTCTTTTCAAAGAAAAGCAAACTGTCAGTGGAGATTGTAACAAAACAGAACCGCCTTAAGGCGGTTCTATTAACGCAAAGCGTTATTATTTGCTCATTGCCGCAACTTCTGCTGCGAAATCAGCTTCAACTTTCTCAATACCTTCACCAACTTCGAAACGAACGAAGTTAATGATTTCAGCATTGTTTTCTTTCAGCAGATCGCCAACAGTTTTGCTTGGATCCATAACGAAATGCTGACCAGTCAGAGAGATCTCACCGGTGAATTTGTTCATACGACCAGTAACCATTTTTTCTGCGATTTCGCGTGGTTTACCTGATTGCATTGCGATGTCCATCTGGATTTGGTGCTCATGCTCAACAACATCAGCAGGCACATCTTCAGGGCGAACATATTCTGGTTTGCTTGCAGCAACGTGCATAGCAATGTGTTTGATCAGTTCTTCGTTAGCGCCTTTAGCTGCAACTAAAACACCGATGCGAGCACCGTGCAGGTAAGTACCTAACTCTTCGCCTTCTAAGATAGCAACGCGGCGAATGTTGATGTTTTCACCAATTTTTGCAACTAATGCAGTACGAGCGTCTTCGAATTTCGCTTTCAGTGCTTCGATATCGTCAGTTTTGTCTGCTAATACTGCAGCCATAACATCTTTACCAAATGCGATGAAGCCAGCATCTTTAGCAACGAAGTCTGTTTCACAGTTCAGTTCAACCAACGCACCGAATTTACCATCAGCAGCAACTTCTGCAAGGATGATACCTTCAGCAGCAACGCGACCTGCTTTTTTAGCCGCTTTTGCTTGACCTGATTTACGCATGTTGTCGATAGCTAATTCGATATCACCGTTAGCTTCAACCAGCGCTTTTTTACATTCCATCATGCCTGCGCCAGTACGTTCACGCAGTTCTTTTACCAATGCAGCGGTAATTCCAGACATTTGTTTCTTCCTCGACTTTTCTATGGGCGAGCCATAGATGTTCTCATAGCAGATGTGTAAAGGGGGCCTATTGAGGCCCCCTAACCAATATATAGCAATACCTGGTTAAATAAGGGCTCTTACGAGCATGCCTTATTATTCAGCTTCGACTAAGCCTTCTTCAGCCTGAACAGCCAGATCTTGAGAACGACCTTCACGAACAGCTGTTGCTGCAGCGGTCAGATATAATTTAACCGCACGGATTGCATCATCATTACCAGGGATAATGTAGTCGATACCATCTGGATCAGAGTTAGTATCAACGATAGCAAATACTGGGATACCCAGGTTGTTTGCTTCTTTGATAGCAATGTGTTCGTGCTCAGCATCGATAACAAACAGAGCGTCAGGTAAACCGCCCATGTCTTTGATACCACCCAGGCTGTTTTCTAACTTACCAAGTTCACGAGAACGCATTAACGCTTCTTTCTTGGTCAGTTTGTCAAAAGTACCGTCCTGAGATTGAGATTCTAAATCTTTCAGACGTTTGATTGACTGACGAACAGTTTTCCAGTTAGTCAGCATACCGCCTAACCAGCGGTGGTTTACATAAAACTGGTCACAGCTTTCTGCTGCTTCTTTAACAGCTTCAACGGCAGAGCGCTTAGTACCAACAAACAGGATTTTGCCTTTACGAGAAGCAATTTTGTTCAGTTCAACCAGAGCTTCATTGAACATTGGAACAGTTTTTTCCAAGTTAATGATATGAACTTTGTTACGCGCACCAAAGATGAATGGTTTCATTTTTGGATTCCAGTAACGAGTTTGGTGACCGAAGTGAACACCGGCTTGCAGCATATCGCGCATTGAAACAGTTGCCATTTTAGACCTCTATAAGTTTAAATTTGGGGTTATTTCCTCCACAAATCCCATACGACCGACTCATCAGCTGTAAAGATTAAACCTTTACATAAGAGCACCCCGGCGTATGTGTCGATTTGTGTGTGTCATTAACACAATTGAATGTTTTCAGATTTACTGCTATTTCTTAAACCTCACATGGTGAAGCCATAGCCAATAACAGAACTCCGGCGCGCTTTATACCATAAATAACCTCAAGAAACCACTATTAGTTACGGTTTCACTGCCAATATATCAGTTAACAACAGCGAATAAAAAAGCGCAATATGTAAAGACAACAAACAATATAAGGCGTAATGTGCCTGATTATTGGCGATATCAAACAGATTACTCCTATCCTCTTTGATTGGCACACCCACTTTCTGCTGATATCATAAATGGTAATTAGAATTATTTCTCACCATCATAATTCATAGACCTGCAATACCATGCAATAATGATTGTATTGTGGCTTTTAAATCTATTAATGAAGAACTCAAATGGCTATTGTAATCAAGACTGAAGAAGATATTCAAAAAATGCGCGTCGCGGGTCGTCTTGCGGCTGAAGTCCTTGAAGTTGTCGCACCCTTTGTAAAACCCGGCGTAAGTACAGCGGAATTAGATCGTATTTGTCATCAACATATTGTTGATGTTCAGCAAGCTATCCCTGCTTGCTTAAACTATCATGGCTTCCCTAAATCAGTGTGTATTTCTGTTAATGATGTTATTTGCCATGGTATTCCTAGTGAAGACAAAATTTTAAAAGACGGCGATATTGTTAATATTGATGTTACTGTCATTAAAGAGGGTTTTCATGGCGATACGTCAAAAATGTTTATCGTCGGTAAACCGACTATTCAAGGTGAGCGTCTGTGTCGGATCACCCAAGAAAGTCTCTACCTTGCAATAAAAATGGTAAAACCAGGTATTCGCTTACGTGAATTAGGTAAGGCCATTCAAAAATTCGTTGAAGGGCATGATTTTTCTGTGGTACGCGAATATTGTGGACATGGTATTGGCGAAGGTTTCCACGAAGAGCCTCAAGTATTACACTATGATGCTGATGACGGTGGTGTTGTGTTACAAAAAGGCATGGCATTTACTATCGAGCCGATGGTCAATACTGGAGATTACCGTATTCGTACCATGAAAGATGGTTGGACAGTAAAAACCAAAGATCGCGGTTGGTCTGCTCAATATGAGCATACTTTAGTGGTTACCGACAATGGTTGTGAAATCATGACACTGCGTAAAGAAGAAGAGCCATTTATTTCTGCCGTATTAGTTAACGAATAAATCGCACTCTTCTAAAATGTAAAAACGACATATTTTTTCGAGGTATGTCGTTTTTTTTATTTTCAACTTTGGTAAGAAAATAGAAATGCTAGTCAGGTTACCGTTTTAACATTACTCTTAATATAATCAGCATATATGAGTGAGATGATTAACTATGATAACCTCCAATACCTTTCAAACAGCACCACCGTCCCCTTCGTTGCTGACTGAAAATACGCTAGATAGTACTTTACTAAAACACTCTATTGAACAATTTCAGTCATGGTTAACAGATGCTTTTCATCATGATGCTGATGTTGCTTTGTTACTACAAGCTCGTAGTCACTTTATCGACCAACTACTCACACAATTATGGCGTTATACTGAATTAGCGGATCACCCTGATCTCTGTATCATTGCAGTGGGGGGGTATGGTCGCCAAGAATTACACCCTCTTTCTGACATTGACTTGCTATTTTTAAGTCAACAGCCTCTTCCTCCCCAAATTGCCGAAAAAGTGAGTCAATTAATTACCTTGCTTTGGGATATCCGTTTAGAGATAGGTGTCAGTGTGAGAACGATGGAAGAGTGCCTTTTAGAAGGACTGTCTGATTTAACTATTGCCACCAATTTACTAGAAGCGCGTCTTGTTTGTGGTAATAACGCACTCTATCAACAATTAATTAAACACATTTTTAGCCAAGGTTTTTGGCCATCGCCTGATTTCTTTGCAGCTAAAATTGAAGAGCAAGAACAACGTCATCAACGCTTTCATAGCACCAGTTATAATCTAGAGCCTGATATTAAAAGTAGTCCTGGGGGACTTCGTGATATTCACACCCTTATATGGGTCGCTCACCGTCATTTTGGCGCAACATCAATATCTGAAATGGTCAACTTTGGCTTTTTAACCCCTGCCGAAGGACAAGAATTACTCGAGTGCCAATATACCTTATGGAAGATCCGTTTTGCGCTACATTTAGTCCTCAATCGTTATGACAATAGGTTACTGTTTGATCGCCAATTAAGCGTTGCCCAACTTTTAAATTATCAAGGTGAAGGCAACCAACCTGTCGAAAAAATGATGAAGGATTACTATCGCGTTACTCGCCGTGTGAGTGAGCTAAACGATATGCTACTGCAACTCTTTGATGAAGCAATCCTCGCATTACAACCCAATGTTAAACCTCGCCCTCTTGACAAAGAATTTCAATTAAGAGGTACATTAATTGATGTTATAGACGATGAATGTTTTCTTAATGATCCTATTGCCATTATGCGGTTATTTTTACGTATGGCAGAGCATACAGAGATAACCGGAATTTATTCGACCACACTACGCCATTTGCGTTATGCCCGTCGTCATTTAGTACAACCTTTATGTGAGTACCCACTAGCTAGACAAGTATTTATGCAAATCTTACGTCATCCTAGGGCGGTTTCGGGGGCATTTGTCCCAATGCATAAACATAGTGTATTAAGTGCTTATTTCCCACAATGGAACAATATTGTCGGTCAAATGCAGTTTGATCTATTCCATGCTTATACAGTTGATGAGCATACTATCCGTGTATTACAAAAACTTGAAAGTTTCGCTGATGATGCAAATCGAAACCGACATCCTCTTTGTGTCGATATCTACCCGAAACTACCTCAAATTGAGTTATTAAGACTTGCTGCTCTATTTCACGATATTGCTAAAGGGCGACATGGTGATCACTCTTTATTAGGTGCACAGGATGTTATTAGCTTTGCTCAACAACATGGACTAAATCAACGAGAAATCGCTTTAGTTGAATGGCTTGTAAGTCATCACTTACTTATGTCTGTAACGGCACAAAGACGTGATATTCAAGATCCCGATGTTATCTTCCAATTTGCCTCTGAAGTCAAAAATGAGAGCCGTTTACGCTATTTACTCTGTCTCACTGTTGCTGATATTTGTGCAACAAACAGTAGCTTATGGAATAGTTGGAAACAAAGCTTACTGCGTGAACTATTTCTCGCTACGGCCAATCAATTACGCCAAGGGATGCACTCTATTCCAGATTTACGGGAACGTATCCGCGATCACCGTCAGCAAGCACTAACTATTTTACAACAGCAACAGGTCGATGAAGAAAAACTGCAAGCGATTTGGGCTCGTTGTCATGCGGACTATTTTTTACGTCATACTCCAGAGCAAATTGCTTGGCATGCTCAGGCTCTTATTGAGCACAATAGTGCTGAGCCTATGGTATTGATTAGCCAACAAACCGAGCATGGTGGTACAGAGGTTTTTATTTGGTGTGCTGACCGGCCTTCTCTATTTGCTTCTGTTGCGGGTGAGCTAGATAGACGTAATTTAAATATTCACAACGCACAAATTTTTACTAATCGCGACAATATGGCAATGGATACCTTTATCGTTTTAGAGCCTAATGGTAAACCACTGGCGATTGATCGCTATCATGCTATACGCCAAGCGCTTATTCGCGTTGTATCAGCCCCTTATAACGCCAATGCCAAAACCCGTGCTTTACCAGCTAAATTACGCCATTTTGAGGTACCCACTAAAATTAACTTTATCGCCTCTAACCATAATAAACGTACTTATATGGAGTTATTTGCACGCGATCGCCCAGGCTTATTAGCTATTATAGGTAAGGTTTTTGCCGATCTTTCTCTTTCGTTACATGGCGCAAGGATCACCACTATTGGTGAGCGTGTTGAGGATTTTTTTGTATTAACAGATAACGAAAATAATGCGTTAAACCAAAAAATGAAGGATGAAGTCGTAGAAAGGTTGACAAAAGCCCTCGTTTCAAAGGATAAAATATAGAAACCCACGACAATACATATAGGAAATACTATAGATGCAAGCATTACAATCTATTATTGATAACGCCTTTGAACAACGCGCTGAAATCACACCAGATAATGTTGAACCACAGGTACGCGATGCGATTAATAACGTTATCGCTCAACTAGACAGTGGAAAATTGCGAGTTGCTGAGAAAATTAATGGTCAGTGGGTTACTCATCAATGGCTAAAAAAAGCGGTTCTACTCTCTTTTCGTATCAGTCACAATCAAGTGATCGACGGTAGCGAAAGCCGTTATTTTGATAAAGTGCCAATGAAATTTGCAAATTACGATCAAGCTCGTTTTGAAAAAGAGGGATTTCGTGTTGTGCCACCTGCTGCCGTCAGACAAGGGGCCTATATTGCTCGTAATACGGTTCTAATGCCTTCTTATGTCAATATTGGTGCTTATGTTGATGAAGGAAGTATGGTGGATACATGGGCAACCGTTGGTTCATGTGCGCAAATTGGTAAAAATGTCCATTTATCCGGTGGCGTTGGGATCGGTGGCGTATTAGAACCTTTACAAGCTAACCCAACCATTATTGAAGATAACTGCTTTATTGGAGCACGTTCTGAAATTGTTGAAGGTGTGATTGTTGAAGAAGGCTCTGTCATTTCAATGGGTGTTTATATTGGACAAAGTACCAAAATTTATGACAGAGAAACTGGCGAAATCCATTACGGTCGTGTTCCTGCTGGTTCAGTGGTGGTTTCTGGTAATTTACCGTCAAAAGATGGTCGTTACAGTTTGTACTGTGCTGTGATTGTAAAAAAAGTCGATGCTAAAACACGTGGGAAAGTGGGTATTAATGAATTGTTAAGAACTATCGACTAATATAATAACAGCGGATAGAATGAATTCTGTTCGCTGTATCTCATTCATCTTTCTATCTGGTGCCAATATATGTACGATAATTTAAAAAATTTAGGGATCCAACATCCTGAAGATATTGATCGCTATACCCTACGTCAAGAAGCTAACAACGATATTTTAAAAATTTATTTTCGCAAAGATAAAGGTGAATTCTTTGCAAAAAGTGTAAAATTTAAATATCCACGCCAACGTAAAACAATTTCTGATACTCAATCAGGACAAGGTTTTAAAGAAGTCAATGAAATCAACACTAACTTACGTTATGTGATTGAAGAATTAGATCAAATTTGCCAGCAAGATCAAGTGGAAGTGGATTTGAAACATAAAATCCTCGATGATTTACGTCACCTTGAGCACGTTGTTGCCAATAAAATTGCTGAAATTGAAGCCGATTTAGAAAAATTGACTCGTCGTTAATTAATTGTCTCAATTTTATAAGAAACACCGCTTATAACTATTCACAATTTAATAGTAAGCGGTGCTCTTTAATAAGATAGCCATGATCCATCAATTTATTGCTCAAGTAACCGATTAATTTAATTCAATAATGTAGCCCAAGTTTCCAGCCAATTTATAGCAAATACTTCTGGCTCGGCAATATCCATACTGTCTATTTTTAATATTTCACCAATGCGCTTTGCTTGATGCTCTTGTAATAACGCTTCAAATTGCATACCTGCACCACAAAAATTACCGTAACTGCTATCACCTAACGCAATTAGGCCATAATGTAAATTAGGTTGATAACCAACATTATCTCGTAGCTCATAAAATAAAGGTGCTATTGTATCGGGTAAATCGCCTTGGCCGGTTGTAGAGCTTATCACCAGTACTGTTGAATATTTTTGCCAATCAGCAAGTGTACCTTCTTCATAGATATTAGCTTGATGTTTATGCTCAAGCAAAATGCGCTGCGCTTCTTCAGCAACCGCCAATGCATTGCCATAAACAGTACCAACAAAAATGCCGATTTTAGCCATAATGTCCCCTATTTCATTTATCTATAATCATAGTAAATCACATACTATATTATTGATATATAATTTATGCTCTATATTTCTTCTCTCTTTCTCTCTACAATAAATGATCTATCTACAATAAATGATTTATAAATTTTATTCCATTCTGTGCGCTCTTTAGAGAATCGCCAAAAAATATCGTTTCTAGGCATTGATTCATTTATTATTTTAGCTACTAATTTGCAAGCCCAATCAGGTACATAATTATTTTTAAAATCTTTAGATTCAAGCAAAAAGAATAAATCCCTATCCAATATTTCTAATTTTTTAACAGCATTATCATTTATCTCTTTTTTTCTTAGGTATTTGTTTTTAAATAATAATTTATATAGTTTAAGGAAAAAACCTTTATTTTCCTTTAATAATTTATTATAAGAAGATAATTGAGAAAACATATCTTTTATATTATTAAAAAAAACCTTTTTAAAATTAACATTAATCTCGTTAACTGTAGTAAAATTATATTCATCTGCTTCTTTATAAAAACAATATAACTGATTAGATTTAAAATCCTCCATCTTTTTTATAATTTCATTAAGTTCTTCAATTGTTATTTTTATGTCACTTAACTCTATCTCAATATCTTTTTTAGATAAAAACTGACTATCTTTGTTAAAGACATTACATTTTTTTACCAAAGTTTCAATAGACATTTTGAATTGGTCAATGAGGTCGAAATTACAAGTACCATTATCAGTTTTAGAACTAATTAAATTAGATAGATTATCTATATACTCTACAGTTTTTAATAACCCTTGGCTAGAAGTAGCTAACAACTCATTCATTTTCTGTTTATCTTTATCAAGTTGTTCCATCAGGGCTGCTTTTTTTGATTTTTTGGGGGATTCTTTTTCTTCTATTTTATCAAGATTATTTTTATTATGAGAATCATCTTTTGTTATATCAGTATTCTCTGGTTCCTTAAAAATTTTATTCGAAATGGTAGTTATATGTTGATATTTAAGAGAATTGTTATTATATAATGTAAATTCTGGGTTACGCCTAATTTTATTTACTATCTTTTCTATGTCATCAGAAATCTTTTTTTCTTCTTTAGAGATAAAACTATTAATTATTATATTTTTATTACTAAATATTTTATTAAAAAGTGTACTAGAATTATCTTTATTCTTTAACAAAGAGGAAAATAATACATTTATATCATTAGTATCTTTTATTTCTGATACAATTACCTTATTATCAAGTATTATTATTTTATCAGTTAATCTTTCTTTTTCAAGAATATCTTTTAATTTCTTCAGCCTATCTTTTTTTTTATTTTTTTCAAGTATGTATTTTTCCAGAGCACATTTCAACTCTAATGTAAATTTAAAGAATAAAACTTCTTTATCTTTATTAGCAATCATAAAGTCTCTATTACTATTTCTTATAAGTAAAGATAAATCTTTTCTTCCTAAAGAAATATCACCTTCTCCCAAAGAGATGTTTTTTTTATTCCCTATAGAGAGCACAAAAGTTTTATATTCATCATCTTTTCCAAATAATTTCATTGTCATTTAATCTCTTAAACTCTGTTTATGTTCTAAAATAATTACATAATTAACACCTATATTATTTCAATAAAAAAACACTCTTAGCTGATGCATAAGAGTGTTTTCTAATTTAGTCAAAAATAATTTATTTTTCAGTTGTACCTATAGACCGAATATATTCATCCATTTCAGTTTTTAAATTATCAGACTTAGGGCCAAAAATTGCTTGAATACCGGATCCAACCACCACAACACCAGCCGCTCCCAGTCTTTTCAGCTCATCACGATCGACCTTATCAATCTCTTTTACACCAATACGCAAGCGTGTAATACAAGCATCTAAGCTACTGATATTATCTTTACCACCGAAAGCAGCGACTAAAGATTGTCCCATCGCACTTTTATCCGCTTGTTTCGCGTTTTTATCTTCTACTTCTCGCCCTGGGGTTTTCAGGTTGAGTTTCACGATTAAAAAACGGAAAATAGAGTAATAAGTTATCGCATAAAGTATGCCAATAATTGGGAATAGATACAGTTTACTGCTATTGCCACTCAATACGATAAAGTCGATTAAGCCATGAGAAAAACTTGTACCGTCACGCATACCTAACAAGATACAAATAACAAATGCTAAACCGGCAAGAATGGCATGAATAACATAAAGAATAGGTGCTACGAACATAAATGAGAATTCAATTGGCTCTGTGATCCCTGTTAAAAAGGCAGTCAATGCCGCAGAAATCATGATCCCGCCAACTTTTACACGGTTTTCAGGACGTGCTGTATGCCAAATAGCAATGGCCGCAGCGGGTAGACCAAACATTTTAAATAGGAAGCCACCTGATAACATCCCCGCAGTTGGATCACCTGCCATATAACGTGGAATATCACCGTGGAACACTTGTCCTGCGCTATTTACATACTCACCCACTTGCATTTGGAATGGTACATTCCAGATATGATGTAGACCAAATGGCACTAACGCACGCTCAACAACACCATAAATACCAAATGCAACGGCTGGATTTTGATACGCTGCCCACTCAGAAAAACGTTGAATAGCAGTACCAATAGGAGGCCAAATAAAGGATAAAAGAATACCGACAAAAATCGCAATCAGACCAGAAATAATAGGTACAAAACGTTTACCTGCAAAGAAGCCTAAATACTCAGGAAGTTTAATACGATAAAAGCGGTTAAACATTGATGCGGCAATAATACCGGCAATGATCCCACCTAGTACCCCCGTATCAGTTAAACGTTGTATTTCAACACTATCAGGAGATAACCCTAAGACCCAAGGTGCCACCACCAGCATGGTTTTTGACATGATGCCATAGGCAACGACGGACGCAAGAGCTGAGACACCATCATTATTGGTAAAACCTAACGCCACACCAATAGCAAAAATCAGTGGCATATTAGAGAAAACCGAACCACCCGCTTCTGCCATCACTTGAGAAACAGAGACAGGGATCCATGATAGTCCCGCAGACCCAACCCCTAGTAAGATACCGGCAATAGGTAGCACAGATACCGGTAACATTAAGGATTTTCCAATTTTTTGTAAAACAACAAATAGGTTTTTAAACATCAAGCAGACTCCTGAATATGGGTTGTATGTGTTATAAGTTTTTTATTTGTTTAAAGTTAAGGTAGGTTTATTCAATTAACTTATCTAATAATAAGCTCTATTTATTTTACATCATAAAATAAATCCATTATTGAATATATGATAGCTGTCACGTTTCAGTTCATATCTTTTATCAATAAAAGTAACTTTTATATTACAACCAGTTATTGAGGAATAAATATTGCGCAAACTACCAAAACTTAAGTAAATAAGTCTTGATAGTCACGACAGGTAAGCAATATTCAAATATCAGAAAGTACAAAATGGTGAGCTAAATCCTCACCGAATTGCTCTAATTCGGGCTTTAGACCACGCCAGCCAAACTGATTAATCAGATGTTGCCATGGCAGATCCCACTTCGCTGTTAAGTTAAGTGGTTGTTGAGTGAGCGGATGAATTAAGTTTAGCTGACTTGCGTGTAACATCAAACGATGTGATTGAAAATGATTTACGACCCCACGATTTTGTCGTAAATCGCCATGGGCTGTATCCCCAATAATAGGGTGACGAATATGAGACATATGACGGCGCAATTGATGCTTACGCCCCGTTTCAGGACGTAATTCCAATAAGCTAAAACGCGATGTTGGATAGCGCCCTATCGCCACTTCTTTTTCCACTTTTGCAAGTGGCACACAATGCGTAATACAGTGTTGAATTTTAGGAGGTTGAGAGGCAAATTTGTCAGCGATTTTGTCATGCTCTTCAACAAGTGGACTATCAATTATCATTGGCTCTTCAACATAGCCACGCACAACTGCATGATACACTTTCTCCATTTGATGTTGTTCAAAACAGACTGAAAGTGTTCTTGCAACCTCGGAAGAGAGCGCCATTAATAGCACTCCGGATGTGGGTCTATCTAAACGATGAACAGGAAAAACATGCTGACCAATTTGATCTCTTAATGTTTGCATCACAAACACGGTTTCATGCCTATCAAGCCAACTGCGGTGAACAAGCCAGCCCGCCGGTTTATTCACCGCCACAAGATATTCATCTTGATAAATAATATCTAGCATCATTGACCTTATTGCTTAAATAACGCATCAAGTTCACGAAGGTGATTGAGTAAATCAACATAATCACGCGTCTCATCGTCCTTAAATGCTTCTTCATAATAAGGTGCGATAGCAAAAGCCGTCGGCAATGCCATACCACTGTCAATAAGAGAAGATAAACGAGGGATCAGAACCCATTGCAACCATTCATGCGCCTCCATTGTATCAATACAAAAAGGCTCTGAGCTTGCAAAAGCCTCATCATTAGGCGCATCCAATTGCCATAACCCTATGTTTTTCATCTCTTCTTCAATTAATAACAGTCTTGCTAAAATGTGTTGTTCTGAGGTCATTGTTTATTCCTTACATAAAAACAGAATAAGCATAACATTGGGGCTGAAAGAGTGAAAAACAAATAGAAAATAAAGGGGCCGTAGCCCCTTTAGACAAGAAGATATGATTATCTAATATAATACCTGCATCCTAGCAGAACCGTTTTATTGTCATCTGTCATCCATGATGATGAAAGTCTATATCTTGTATTAATGGAAATATCCTATTTCCTACATCCTTGATTACTTTCTTTATCACGGTTACCAAATAATCCCTTAGTTGGCGGAGGTAGAATGCCAATAATTGGTTAGTGAAACAACCCACAAAACAAAGGTAATCAATAAAGAAAAACCATCACGAAAAACAATGTATGATTAATCCATTGAAATTATTTAACAAACAAAAAAAGCATTACGCAATATTTGCATTTAGTAAGCTAAAGATGCTCTTTTTGTAAGATATATCTCACAGAAAAAATAGCTAAATGATTACCTTACTTATCAAAAACAGGGGTTAATTTTGTTAAAAATAGTGATAAATTATCTGCAAGCACTTCCCTTTTCTTTTGACCAAAAGTTTCTAGTATTACTTCACCTGAAAGATTACATACAGAAATAATATCGTTTTCAGACGCTGTTGTACCGATAAACAAAGTCGGGGTAAGCTTCAATCGTTTTTGTGTCACAAGATGTCCGATCATGTTCTCTTGTAGGCGAATAAAATCCTCTTCACTCCAAATTTGAAGCAGAGTAAAGTTGAGCGAATCAAAACGGACTTGCATATCACCAGCATATTGCGTAGTAAAATAGTCATGTAATTCAGGGCGAATAATAATTCCCATCGCTTTTTCAACTTTTTCTAATTTATCTCGACCCTTAAAAGGCTGTGGTAACCAATAAACCACATTATCTCCGGTACGAGAAATACAAGGAGAAGGAACACCATAAAGCTCATGGCTGGCAGGAGGAAACCCTGACTCTTGTTGCCATAAATCAACATAATTTTGCGTAAGCTGTTTTAATTCAGTGGAAATATCATTCATCGTTATCATCGTCTGTAGGCATAAAAAAGAGAAATATATCCCTTATGTTACCTGATAATACCGGTAATTTTGAGCGCCAATAATAAAGCGTTCATATACTCTTGATATTTCGCTAGTATAATCACGGCTCTTTCCATTTTTTGATGACATTAGGATATCGATTATGTCTTTATATCAGGGAGATAAGGCTCTCGAAGCACTATCATTAGGCAAAGAAACACAATACCACACACACTATGATGCGAGTCTATTACAAGGTGTACCTCGTCGCTTAAATCGAGATTCACTCTCTTTAACTGCTGACAATCTACCTTTTCATGGTGGTGATATCTGGACAATGTATGAGCTATCTTGGCTCAACAGCCAAGGTTTACCTCAAGTGGCTATTGGCCATGTAGAATTAGATGCAACGACAGAAAATCTCATCGAATCAAAAAGCTTTAAGCTCTATCTCAATAGCTTTAATCAAACTCGTTTTGAAAATTGGCACATTGTTGAAGAAACATTACTCAAAGATTTAACTGCTTGTGCTAAAGGCAGGGTGCATCTAACGCTTTACCCACTTTCCCATTTTACCTCACAGCCTATTGTCGATTTTGTAGGAGAGTGCATTGATAACCAACCTATTGAAATTGATAATTACCAATTCGATAGCCAATGGTTAAACGGATCAACAACAGATACACTGGTTGAGGAGACGCTTGTTAGTCATCTGCTAAAATCAAATTGCCTGATCACGCACCAACCTGATTGGGGATCTGTGATGATCCAATATAAAGGCAAAAAAATCGACCGTGAAAAACTACTACGCTATCTTGTATCCTTTAGACAGCATAATGAATTTCACGAGCAGTGTGTTGAGCGAATATTCCACGATATTATGACATTTTGTTCACCAGACACATTAACGGTTTATGCAAGATACACTCGCCGTGGAGGATTAGATATTAATCCTTGGCGTAGTAATTGTGAGTTTGTTCCAGAAACTGGTCGCTTAGCCAGACAATAACGTGAATAATGCCTGTATGTTAATATGATCTATGTTATACAGAGATCAGTTGCACTTCAGTTTGTTATTTCGGGAGAAAAAGGAGTCCTACGTGATAACTCATGTCAGCCCATTAGGTTCCATGGATCTGCTTTCACAGCTAGAAGTTGATATGCTTAAAAGAACAGCCAGCAGTGATCTTTATCAACTGTTTCGTAACTGTTCACTTGCAGTTCTCAACTCTGGTAGCCTTACTGATAGTAGTAAAGAACTGTTATCTAAATACCAAGATTTTGATATTAACGTACTGCGTCGCGAACGTGGTGTAAAATTAGAGCTAGTTAATCCCCCAGAAGATGCCTTTGTTGATGGAAAAATTATTCGCTCTCTACAAGCAAACCTATTTGCTGTACTGCGCGATATTTTGTTTGTGCATGGGCAAATAACCACGGCAAAACGCGACCTACATTTAAATCTTGAAAACAGCGCCCATATAACAAACACCATTTTCTCTATCTTACGTAATGCAAGAGCGCTACATATCGATGAAGATCCAAATATGATCGTTTGCTGGGGTGGACACTCCATCAATGAAACAGAGTATCTTTACGGTAGAAAAGTCGGTAATGAATTAGGGTTACGCGAACTGAATATCTGTACTGGGTGTGGACCTGGAGCTATGGAAGCGCCCATGAAAGGCGCTGCAGTGGGTCACGCTCAACAACGTTATAGAAATAGCCGTTTTATTGGTGTTACAGAGCCATCAATCATCGCCGCAGAGCCACCAAATCCTCTGGTCAATGAACTTATCATTATGCCAGATATTGAAAAACGTCTGGAAGCTTTTGTTCGTATTGCCCACGGCATTATTATTTTCCCAGGGGGCGTAGGAACCGCAGAAGAGCTACTCTATCTACTTGGTATTCTGATGTCACCAGAAAACCAAGAACAAGTACTCCCACTGATTTTAACGGGTCCTAAAGAGAGTGCAGACTATTTCCGAGTACTCGATGATTTTATTGTTAATACCTTAGGTGAAGATGCACGACGTCATTATCAAATCATCGTCGATGATGCGGCTGAAGTGGCTCGTATTATGAAGAAATACATGCCATTGGTAAAAGATAACCGTCGTAGCACAGGGGATGCTTACAGCTTTAATTGGTCAATAAAAATTAATGCGGACTTACAACATCCTTTCGAGCCAACTCATGAAAATATGGCATCACTTAATTTAAGCACGCATCAATCTCCTGAAAAACTGGCGGCTGATTTACGCCGTGCATTTTCCGGTATTGTCGCAGGTAACGTAAAAGAAGTGGGAATGAAGGCGATAGAAGCTCATGGCCCTTATAAAATTCACGGTGAAAGCGATATTATGCGCCGTATGGATATTTTATTGGCGGGTTTTGTCGAACAACATCGTATGAAGCTACCTGGTGGTAGTGCCTATCAACCTTGTTACGAGATCATCAGCTAATTAATTATGGTACATTTGCTGATCATTGATGCATTAAACCTGATCCGCCGTATTCATGCGGCATCAGGTTCTTCATGCCTGACAGTGTGTGAACATAGCGTGAATCAATTGCTTAATCACACACGGCCTACTCACGCGGTTGCTGTTTTTGATGAAGATGATAGGGAAAATAGCTGGCGCCATCAGTTATTGCCGGAATATAAAGCAGGCCGCTCGCCGATGCCGGCTGATCTGCACCAACAGCTTCCAGAAATTAAAGCAATGCTACTTAACTTAGGTATAAAAAGCTGGCATTCAGGAGGCGATGAAGCGGATGATGTGGCCGCAACTTTGGCAACAAAAGTCGCTCAAGCCGGACATAATGTGACCATTATTTCAACAGATAAAGGTTATTGCCAATTACTTTCCCCTGCCATACGTATTCGTGACTATTTCCAAAAACGCTGGCTCGATCTTGAATTTATTAATCAAGAGTTTGGTGTTAAACCGACACAATTAACTGATTATTGGGGATTAACAGGCGTTAGCAG
>NZ_BAABMO010000035.1:0-40304 GCF_054767435.1 Proteus sp. MB838 | reverse complement strand
ACTTGAAGTATCACGAGTATTACTCTAAATAATTCAAGGTGTAGCTAGGCGACAAGTGAATGAGTCGCTAGGAGCATACATCAGTATGTGACTAGTGCGAATAAACACAGTCAACAACGCGACAACTTGAAGTATCACGAGTATTACTCTAAATAATTCAAGGTGTAGCTAGGCGACAAGTGAATGAGTCGCTAGGAGCATACATCAGTATGTGATTAGTGCGAATAAACACAGTCAACAACGCTACAACTTGAAGTATCACGAGTACTACTCTAAATAATTCAAGGTGTAGCTAGGCGACAAGTGAATGAGTCGCTAGGAGCATACATCAGTATGTGACTAGTGCGAATGAATGCGGTCAACAACGCTACAACTTGAAGTATGACGAGTACGTTGCGCCTTAGCTAACATCTTCTTTAATACATGAGAAACGGCAATAAAACCAAAGGAAGCGGTAACCATTGTCACCGCGCCAAAACCCGCTGAGCAGTCCATACGCTTGACACCATCGGCAGTACTTTTGGCCGCACACACCGTACCATCTCCTTGAGGGTAGACTAATTGCTCGGTTGAAAAAACACAATCTATGCCTAATTTACCTTTGCTATTTTTCACAACATTAAAATCAGATTTTAAACGCTCACGTAATTTAGCGGCTAATGGATCTTGAATGGTTTTCGCTAAATCGACGACTTGGATTTGAGTTGGATCAATCTGTCCGCCTGCGCCACCAGTGGTGATAACAGGAATTTTATAGCGACGACAGTAAGCTAATAATGCAGCCTTTGGTCTAACACTATCAATAGCATCAATCACATAATCAAATGAGTTTTGCATCATTTCTGCCACATTATCAACCGTAACAAAATCATCAATACAAGTAACTTTGCATTCAGGATTAATTTGCAAAATTCGCTGCTTCATCACTTCACATTTAGGCTGCCCGACATGCTCTTTTAGCGCATGAATTTGTCTATTGGTATTGGTGACACACACATCATCCATATCAATTAACGTAATAGCGCCGATCCCACTGCGAGCTAAGGCTTCTGCAGCCCAGCTACCAACGCCACCAATGCCGACAACACAAATATGTGCCTGAGAAAAATAATACAGCGCTTGTTGTCCATAAAGACGGCCAATACCAGAAAAGCGTTGCAGATAGGAGTCTGATAATGAATTTTGCATAATGCGATAACAACCTAGATAGCAGAAATAATCATGGCTATTGTTAATCAATAGCCATGGCGTTTGCTCATTTTACCGTTAATATGACAATATAAATAGTCAATCGTTTTACTGTATGGGGTTCAGTAAGGTGGGTTGCGATTTTTTTAATACCCATACACGTCCATAATGATTATAAAAACCCGCCATTTGTCCGGCTTCTTTACCAATACCATGATAAATATCGAAATGATGTCCTTTAATGGCTCCCCCCACATCCAAAGCAACCATTAAACGCATTTGGTATTGTCCAGTAAACTTACCGGTATTATCTAAAATAGGGATTTCAGCTAATAATACAGTTCCTGCGGGGATAATACTTCTATCCGAAGCCACTGACGCTTTAGCAATCAGCGGAATAGCACTTGCCCCTCTTACTGGCGTAAAAGGTTCAGGTTTAAAGAAAACGAAAGAGGGGTTTTGTTCTAATAATTTTCTGACTTCTTGTTCACTATGCTTATCAGCCCACTCTCTAATTGCCAACATTGACATCGCTTCTTTTTCAACTTCACCATTATCAATCAGCACTTTACCAATACTGCGGTAAGGATGACCATTTTTCCCAGCATAACCAAAGAAGGTTAAAGGTTTACCATCACCATAATCGACATAGCCACTGCCTTGCACTTCCATCATAAAGTTATCCATGATGGAATTACTATAAGCGGCAATTAAAGTAGGGCTTAAAGCACCGTTATAGATAGCCGCTCGTGAAGGCAATTTACCACGCACTTTGGCTGGCATGCGGTAGAGCGGATATTTAAAGTCACCTTGTGGCGTTAAACGTGCTTCTAAAACAGGGGTATAATATCCGGTAAATTTTACATTCCCATAATTATCTTCCCCTTCCATTTGAAAGGCTGCGATATTAAATTGACGTAATTGACGCGTATCTGCCCCTGAGCGTAACCAATTTTCCACTGCTTGATAAGTATCTTGATTACTATTGTATAGACGTGAAGATGTTTGATTTATTTGGTTAACTTGTTCAAGGTAATCTGAGCCATTAATGGGCTTGCCTTGCGTATTTGGCGAGTTAACTTCAATAAGATCTTGCTTAAGCTTACCATCTTTATACTGTTGCCCCTGATCTGTTGGACGATGGCAGCCTGTTAAGGCAAGCGCTAATATCCCCAAAAGCAACGATTTTCGCCAAGTAACCATTTTTTACTTATATTCCTACTTTAAAAAGAGTTGATGACAAGAAAGATACCAAAGCCAAATCAAGAAAGATATCGATACAGAAGTGGTTGCGGTTTTTTTAATTATCGGCTTCACCATTTAGTGTGTTATCTAAAGTATAACTGTCTAAAATTACACCTCTATGTATTATTTCTGACCGTTTTTAAAAGAAAATGGCAAAAATTACATAAAAAACTTGCAAGTTATCAGATCCTGAGTATAGTGCCCCTCTGTGGAGACGCGGGGTGGAGCAGCTTGGTAGCTCGTCGGGCTCATAACCCGAAGGTCGTTGGTTCAAATCCGGCCCCCGCAACCAATTCACAACATACGCAGTAAGTTAAAATTTATAGATTCAGTCGCGGGATGGAGCAGTCTGGTAGCTCGTCGGGCTCATAACCCGAAGGTCGTTGGTTCAAATCCGGCTCCCGCAACCAATTTCTATAAATATTTTCGGACGCGGGGTGGAGCAGCATGGTAGCTCGTCGGGCTCATAACCCGAAGGTCGTTGGTTCAAATCCGGCCCCCGCAACCAATACTTTCCTAATTTTATTTTCTACAAATTCCCATTAAATACTCTCTTAATCCCTACTCTATTTACAATAACCAATATACTCCCTGTTACTGAGTTATGATTTAACTTATTGGATAAAAAATAATAAGTTGTTACCTCTAGTAGAAAATAACTATTTATTTCCCACTAGAAGTCTCAAAAATAAGTTGTAGTTGTATGTAGTTGTATAGCGAGATCAGCCTCGATCAGCTAATGTCAGTTCCCCACCATTAGCAAAATAGGCTTTAATACCTTTGAAAATAGATTCAGCAACTTGTTGCTGGAATTTAGCCGTTTTGAGCTTTCGCTCTTCTTCAATATTACTAATAAAAGCCGTCTCTACTAAAATAGAAGGGATCTCAGGGGCTTTTAAAACCGCAAATCCGGCTTGATCGACCTTATTTTTATGTAGCTTATTCACGCCACCTAATAATTTTAATACCTCACTACCAAATTTTAGGCTGTCATTAATTGTCGCGGTCTGTACTAAATCAAGCATTGCGTGATCAACATAGCGATCACCACTTCGACTCACCCCACCAATTAAATCCGCTTCATTTTGGGTTTGAGCTAGGTAACGTGCGGTATTACTTGTTGCGCCTGTTTTGGATAGCGCGAAAACAGAAGAGCCTCTAGCCGAGCGATTGGTAAATGCATCTGCATGAATAGAGACAAAGAGATCAGCCTGCATTTTCCGCGCTTTCGCTACTCGCACTTTTAAGGGGATAAACACATCCTCATTACGCGTCATATAAGCTTTCATTTTGGCATCTTTATCAATCAAAGCTCTTAAGCGACGGGCAATTTGTAGTACAACGTCTTTCTCACGAGTTTTATATTTCCCCATCGCTCCCGGATCTTCACCACCATGGCCGGGGTCAATCATGATAATAATCGGCCTATCTCGTCCTGCTCTTCCGGGCTTACGCGTATCCGTTTGTTCAGGCACAGCTTGTTGTAAATCCCCTTCGTTATATTCACGCAATAGCGCTAATAGCGGATCATCTTCACTTGTCGCCGCATGACTTGGATAGAAATCGAGCACTAAGCGATTTTTAAATTCAGCAACGGGTTTTAAAGTAAACATTTGTGGCTGAACGGGGGTTTTAATTTCAAACACTAAACGAACCGTAGTTGGGGTATTTTGACCGACACGAATAAGTTTTAAGTAAGGATCGTTTGTTTGCACTTGACTAGCCATACCTTTCAGAACGCTATTCAGTTGGATACCTTCAAGATCAACCACAATTCTATCTGGTGCTGATAACGCAAACTGGCGATATTTCAAGGGGCTACTTGATTCGATAGTCACACGTGTATAAGTCGATGCAGGCCATACCCTGACGGCAACCACTGATGATGTTGCCGCTAAGCCAACAGGACTAACACTTAATAACAATAACGCGCCAATTCCTTTAATAAGACGACGACGTGTTTGATTATGTTCTGAATGACTCATGAAAATATTCCAAAAAAAACGATTAACATCAAAAAGTGCTAAAACAGACGGTCAAAAAATATCTGAACGAAAAACTTTACCGAATCCACACTTCACTGTCACTTAAAAACAGCACAATTACACACTTTTATACAAATATTCTGCCTTCTGTTAAAACAGTAAGATCGGATTTTACTTGCCATTTCCGCTCAAAAAGAATAAAAATACATTAAATGCGAATAAAAATTCACTTGAGAGGGGCTTTATGAAAGAGCGTAGCACCGAATTGGTCGATGGTTTTCGACACTCGGTTCCGTATATTAATGCACATAGAGGTAAAACATTTGTCATTATGCTAGGGGGAGAAGCAATAGCCCATGAGAACTTTCCCTCTATCATTAACGATATTGGTTTATTGCATAGTTTAGGAATACGGTTAGTGGTGGTTTATGGCGCTAGACCACAAATCGATGTGGCTCTTGAAGAGCAAAAAATTTCTCCGCTCTATCATAAACACACACGAATTACTGATAGTAAAACCCTTGAAGTAGTTAAACAATCTGCCGGTACCTTACAACTCGATATTACTGCTCGTTTATCAATGAGTTTAAGTAATACGCCCTTGCAAGGAGCGCATATTAATGTGGTTAGCGGTAATTTTGTCATTGCCCAACCTTTAGGTGTCGATGATGGGGTCGATTATTGCCATAGCGGTAAAATTCGCCGTATTGATGAAGAGGCCATTCATCGTCAGTTAGATAACCATGCCATTGTGTTAATTGGCCCTGTTGCCGTCTCTGTTACAGGGGAAAGTTTTAATTTAACCTCTGAAGAGGTCGCAACCCAGCTAGCTATCAAACTTAAAGCACAAAAGCTTATTGGCTTTTGCTCTTCGCAAGGGGTTGTAGATGCAAGTGGCCAGATTGTGTCTGAACTTTTACCTAATCAAGCAGAAGAACGAATTCAAGCATTACAAACTACAGGCGATTATCACTCAGGTACTGTACGTTTTTTACGAGGTGCGGTAACAGCCTGCCGTCGTGGTGTTGAGCGTAGCCATTTATTAAGCTATCAAGCGGATGGTGCCATTGTTCAAGAGTTATTTTCTCGTGACGGTATTGGTACGCAGATTGTGATGGAAAGTGCCGAGAAAGTCCGTCGCGCCAATATTAATGATATTGGTGGCATATTAGAGCTTATTCGTCCATTAGAGCAACAAGGCATTTTAGTGCGTCGCTCAAGAGAGCAACTTGAGATGGAAATTGATCAATTCACTATTATTGAGCGCGATAATCTCACCATTGCTTGTGCTGCCCTCTATCCTTATCAGTCTGAAAAAATAGGTGAAATGGCCTGTGTCGCCGTTCATCCTGATTATCGTAGCTCTTGTCGAGGTGAAGTGTTGTTACAACGCATATCAACCCAAGCTAAACAGATGGGGTTAGATAAATTATTTGTGCTCACGACTCGTAGTATTCATTGGTTCCAAGAAAAAGGCTTTACGCCTGCTGAAATCGATAAATTACCTATTGAAAAACAGGCTCTGTATAATTATCAGCGCCGCTCTAAGATCTTAATTTTAGATCTACATAAAGAGTAGTTTTATTAATAAAGTAAAAAAGACAGGCTCCCCCTCTCAAAGCCTGTCTTTTGCTATTCACTATAATTATATTAATTCGTATTAAATTAAAAAATCACTCAGTAACGCAGTTTTTCAACTAATCCACTGCGGCGTTGAATACGTGTCTGGATCGCCATTTTCACCATATATTCAGAAGAATAAAGTGATAGCTTCTGCTTGGCTCGCGTTATCGCCGTATAGAGTAATTCTCGGCTAACAATAGGAGAAAATTGTGTTGGCAACACCAGTGCCGTATGGGTAAATTCCGAACCTTGTGATTTATGTACTGTCATCACATAAGCAGTCTCATGTTGCGGTAAACGACTAGGTTGAATAGCTTTCAATGTGCCATCAGGCAACTGAAAGAAAGCTTTCATTTCCCCTTCATCGTTATTAAGCATAATGCCGATATCACCATTAAATAGCCCCAATGTGCTGTCATTACGCTGGATCATAATTGGTCGCCCAATATACTCCCGCTGATAGCTATTTATAGGTCGTCGTATCAAGCGTTGGCGATGTAACAGCATCTCAATACGTTCATTTAGTCCTGTGACACCAAAAGGCCCTTCTCGCAAGGCGCACAATAAACGATATTGATTAAAGCTATGAAGAATAGTCTCTGGTGCTGCTTTTTGTGCGACTAACGATAGATAGTGATGATAAGTCTTAGCAACATCTTGAAGCATCTTCATATAGCTCTCATCGGTGTCTAATGAGATAAATTCGATGTCCTGCGGATCGGTATGTTTTTCTCGCTCAGTGCTCTCTTGTGTTACTGTCGCTTTTTTCAGTAACGTCATAGCACTCTTCACTTGTCCTTGATTAACCGCAAAAGCTAATTGACCAATACCTGAATGTGAGCCAAAACGATAACTTTTACGCAGTAAACATAGTGAATCACTGACCACCGAAACTGGCGTAGTAGAAGTCGTCATAGAAGCGGGATCTTTCTGTAATTCACCTTGTGTTAAGCGATCAATCTGCTCAAAACGGCGTTGGCTAAACCCCTGATCCGCAAAACGACAAATATCCCCTAAAACGGCTCCCGCCTCTACCGAAGCGAGCTGATCTTTATCTCCCAGAAAAATAACATGGCAATATTCCGGTAAAGCCTCAATTAAACGCGCCATCATCGGTAAATCCACCATAGAAGCTTCATCTATGACCAAGATATCAAGTTGTAGCGGATTATCGCGATGATAACGAACTTGCTGACTTTCCGGTTGAGCACCTAATAAGCGATGAATGGTTTGCGCTTGATCGGGCATCCATTTTAACTCTTCTTCACTTAGTGCCAATTGCGCTAATGCTTTACCTAATGATTCGGTCAATCTAGCTGCCGCTTTTCCCGTGGGTGCGGCTAGTTGAATAATGGGTTTTTCATTCGCCGTTAGCATGACAAAAGCAGCTAAAATCTTTGCTACTGTCGTGGTTTTCCCTGTTCCTGGGCCACCCGAAATAATCGAAATAGGGCTTGTAATAGCAACCGCTGCGGCGACTTTTTGCCAGTTAGTTTCAGCATCTGTCTTAACACTTGGGAAAAGTTGATTTAATACGTTTGTTAATTGATTTTCATCGATATCAACCACCCGTTGCTCTTGGCGAAAAAATTGCGCAATTTGCTCTTCATAACGCCACATTCTTTGTAGATAAAGTAATCCGTTATCGAGAATAATAGGTGAAGGCAGATCACTATGGCCTTGATTAACACACTCGCTCTGATTAAGCTCTGCCAGTATTTCTTTCGCTGATGGTTGCGCCATTTTCTGCCAAATGGCTTGTGAAAGCTCGGTGTGTCGTCCATCAAACAATTTATCTTGTTGTATGATATTTAACGGTAAGCAAACATGACCCGCCCCTGTTTGAGCACTGAGATAGGCAAAAATAAACAGTAGGATAGGATTTTCATCTGCCACCAGCATTTGAGCAAAACGTAAATCTAATGGGCGCAATAGGTTTTGTGCAATTGCTTGTTCTAATAATTTAATCATTTGAATTGTTCTCACCCAGCGCGTTCACTTTACTGCCGTTAACCTCAAGCGCTTCCCCTTTAAATAGCGCATCTAATGCTTCTACAAACTTTTCTTCAGGTAGATAGGTATAGACGCCATTGCCCGGGTAGTCAGTATCAATGCCACGTAAGAAGAGATAGCAGATCCCACCAAAATGACGTTGGTAATCATAATCAGGTAAGCGTTGTTGTAAAAATCGATGTAGCGCTAAAGTATAGAGTTGATACTGTAAATCATAACGATGATCGCGCATTGCATTGCTCATCGCCTCTTGCGTGTAATCCTCACTCGATTCACCAAGCCAGTTAGATTTATAGTCAACCACATAATACTTGCCCTCCCAACAAAATACTAAGTCAATAAAACCTTTTAGCATGCCTTGCACTTGCTGAAAATTGAGGGCTGGACATTGCGCAGATAAAGGATCGTATTGACGGGTTAATTCTGTTAACTGTGCCGCCGACATCTCCTTTTCAATAGGCAGATAGAATTGTAGCTCATCGAGTTGATGCTCCTTAGGAATATCAGCTAAACATAAGCCTTGCGCATTTAATGGGGTGTGAAAAAGGGTTTCCATCCAAGCCACCAACAATGGCGTCCATTTTTCCTCAAAACCTTGGGCAATAAGTTGCTCTTGCATCCAACTTTCATCAATAGGCTGTGAAAAATCAAGCTCTTCAAGCAAACTATGTAAAAATGTCCCCGCGACTGCACCACGAGGGAAGTGATGAATAGAGAGTTCATCGCTGTGTTGCGCTGTTTTCTCACCTTTAGCATCGGTATCTAAGCCCGGTGCGATAGATTGTACCAAGGCATCCAAATCAGCACTATCAAATAGATATCCACGTGCAGAGTGTTGTGCCGTTAATCCCGAATAACTGGTGATACGCCAATTATCATTAATTTTTCGCTTAAATATGGCGGCATCTAAAGCAATATCCGTTGTATGTGGAGATTGATATCGATGCGTTGAGGTATCACCTAACGTGATCACTTTTATATTGTCATCAAGCAATTGATTAATGGATTGATGTAATAGCTCACTATTACCCTCTTCCCCATGCTGCAACAGATATCCCAGCGCATTTTTATGCAAATCAGTTAATCCTGACTTACGTTTATTTCCTTTAACCAAAGGCGCAACACCAACATAACAACAAAATTTCGCCCGAGTTAATGCCACATACAACAAGCGTAAATCCTCTGCCAGTCGCTCTTCATCAGCAAGACGCACGCTATCAGGTTGATTAAAAATATCTAATTTTGCGTAAAATTCATCTCTATCATGATAAAGCGCGCCCTTTTGTTCTTGATAATTACAGGCAAAAGGTAGGCAAACAATGGGATATTCCAATCCTTTAGATTTGTGAATGGTACAAATTTGCACCAGATTTTTATCACTTTCCAAACGCATTTGCTGACTTTCCGCTTGTGCATCTGGTCGAGAAATTTGCTGGGCTAACCAACGAATAAGGGCGTGCTCGCTATCAAGCTGTAATGATGTTTCTTGTAGCAACTCGCCAATATGCATGATATCGGTTAAACGTCGTTCTCCTGCTTGGCTTGCGAGTAAGTTCTCAGCGATTTGGTTTTCTATCATGACTTTACGTAGCATAGGTAACACACCACGTTTTTGCCACAAGACAAAATAATCAGAGAATTGCTCCACATAGCGGTTCCAACGCTGTTCATCTTGATTAAGTTCGTCAATTTGTTGTGCGTTAAATCCAAACAGTGCACTGGCAAGAGACGCTCTTAACACCCGTTCTTTTTCAGGGGTTACCACTGCTTGTAGTAACCAAAGTAGATCTTTGGCTTCATTGGTTTCAAACACACTTTCTCTATTGGATAAAAATACTGATTGGATAGATAACAGATCTAATGCATCTCTGATCAATAATGCTTCTCGGCGACTACGCACTAGCACCACAATATCGGCAGATGTAACAGCGCTTTTATTGTCTTGTTCGATTAACCAAGCTTGTTGATTGTCACCGGCTGATAACCAGTCACGAATTTGCATCGCACATTGCGAGGCCATTAATTGTTCATAATTACCAGTTGAAAGGCTTTCACCTTCAGCTAACCAAAAATTTAATGGGGCAACTGTTTTTTGCTGGTAAATAAACTTCATATGCTGATTTTTTTCAGCCGAATTGACCTCAATAAAAGGAATATGATCAAACAAAAAAGGGGTTTTAGAACGTAAAAACAGTTTATTAACTGCACTTACCATACCCGGAGCCGAGCGCCAGTTAGTATTCAATGTATAGTGGTGATCGGTTTGTTGCCTTGCCCGAATATAGGTAAAGATATCTGCACCACGAAATGCGTAAATGGCTTGTTTGGGATCACCAATAAATAGCAAACCACTCTCTGTATGCTCACCATAGATAGTATCAAAAATACGATACTGCTGAGGATCGGTATCCTGAAATTCGTCAATCATCGCGACGGGATAACGTTGGCGAATAGCATCTGCTAATGCTTCGCCGCCTTCTCGTTGCAATGCCTTATCGAGACGCGTTAACAGATCATCAAATCCCAACTCACCACGACGCATTTTTTCATTTTCTATCCCTTGGCGTATTTCAGGGATGGCATTGGCAATGATCACATCACGTAACGTTAAGCTTTGTTGGCAAAGTAGTTCGATTTCCGCAAATAAAGCGTGCTCAGGCGCAGCCCCCTTTGTAGTTTTTTCATGTAGGGTTGCTTGCGAAAAACGACTTAAACAGTCAGGTAACTGATAACTTTTGGTTTCGAGTGGAGTGGCCCATGCGGTGATTTCATCGATCCATTTAGGTAAGAAACGACTACTGTAACTGCGTTTATCAACACCAGATGAAGTTATCCAATCTGCAATTTCATTGCAATGATGACGCCATAGTGCTTTAACTTTATCAATGGCCTCAATGACTGCTTGATGACGCTGTTCAACAGTCTCTTTTTTAGCGTCGAAATCAATACCTTGAATTTCGGGGCATTCACCTTGTAAATAGGGTTGAATTTCATACAGCAGTTGCTCAGGGCCAGACCAAATTTCGCTTACCGCATAGGCAACATCATAAGAAAGGGGATAACAGTGCCTGCGCCAAAAATCAGCGCAGACACGTTTTTTTAACTCATATTCATCTTGGATCAACACCTGTTCAAACAATACACCAGATTCAAAAGCGTTAGTGGCTAACATGCGCTGACAAAAACCATGAATAGTATAAATAGCGGCTTCATCCATTTGACGCTCAGCTTCTAATAGCCATTGCGCCGCCACCATTTTATTCGGGATTTGATCTAATAATATTTGGTAAGCGTTATTGTCATTTTCTACTTGATGACGGATACAGGCTAGCCTTAACTGATGAATATTTTGACGAATACGGGCGCGTAATTCATCCGTTGCCGCTTCGGTAAAAGTAACGACTAAGATCTCTTCAACACTTAAGGGGCGATGAAATGCTGACTCGCCCCCTAATCCAAGCAGTAATCGTAAATACAATAACCCTATAGTGTACGTTTTCCCTGTTCCCGCAGACGCCTCAATGAGGCGTCTTTGATACAAAGGAAGTGTATAGGGATCTAATACCTGTGCCTGTATCACTTCACTCACTCTTTAATTTCCTCAACAGGTAATGTTTTTTGTAATTCACTCACGGTTGAATAGATTTTCCACTGTTTATTTTGCGCATAATCAGCGTTGTTACCCTCTTTCCCGATTATTTGTGAAACAAACACGAGTCCTGTCGGTTTAATTATCGCTTTTTCATAAAATTCGATTGCTTGTTTTAGCGTTACCTTATTCAGTTGGGCTAAAAACTTCTCACGACCATCATATTTTAAGTTATTACGATAAAAATCATTACGATAAAGAGAAACCTCTTCATAAAATGTTTGCGGTGGTTGTTTTACTTCATCAATAATGGCTTTTTTATATTGATTAAATTCAACTTCACTTAGCTTTTTCAAACGATCATAAGCTTGTTGATAAAATGCATGATAACGCTCATTGAGATAAACTGGTGGTTTAGCATTACTTTGCAGTAAAAAGCCTAAACCGGACTGCTCGCCCATTGAAGCTTGGAAAGCAAAGACCGCATAACCTAATTGCTCTTCTGTTCTGAGTTGTTCAAAGAACCAAGGATGCACGATAGAGGATAATACTGATGTAATCGCTTTTCCTTGTAGACGCTCATAGCCAACAGGGATAAACAATTCCCCTAGCGCATTATCGGTACTTTTAGATTTATTTTGGAATGTAACTTGATTTAATTTATCAAAAACTAATGTGTCGCCAATCCAATATTCTGTTCCTTTATTGCCTAATAATGCTTGTGCCGATTTAACTATCTCACGGCTCTGCTCTGGCGTTAAATTACCGATAATTAATGCTTGAAGCGCTGCATTTTCAATGACATCACGACGATTATCTTTAATATCTTGTAACGTTATCGACTCTAACGCCTTAAGTTTATCGGCTTCTTCATAATAAGGGATCGTATTTAGGCGACGGGCAGGTAACATTGCAGCATCATACGCTTTAAGGTTATGCGTCACTTCCAGTTGTTCACGATACCAAGATTTAGCTTGATCAAGCTCTTGCTGAGTAGCTTCAAACGTTATATAGCTTTTTAGTGTGGCATTTACTAGCTCTGGTAAATGTTGAGTATAACCATTGACTGAGAAATCGACTCCACGCCCAGAAGAAGAGGAGATATTCATGCCGGCAACAGAAGCTTGATAAGCCAGTTCACTAGAGGTTAGATCAGCAAGGTAATTGGTCAATGTTTGTATAACTTGCTGTTTAACTGTGCGATCTGCATTTTTGTTCACTAAACTTAACGTCACACTGGCTTTCGGCTCATCAGAAAAATAGTGCGATGGCATATAGAATAACCGAGCATGACTGTCTTGCCATAATAATTGAGGCTTAGTGATGTTACTATCAGCATCAATAAGTGACAGATTATCAGGAATATAAGGGTTTAGTGTCGGTAATGACAATGAGATGTCGCTGGCTAATTCCTGCCATGAAGCTAATTGCTTCGCAGTAATTTTATCCACTTGATAAGGTGCATGAACAAAATAAGCTTGCTTATTTGAAGGCTCATTAGGGCTAATCACCCAAATACGCGCATTTTCTGGTGTAAGAGATCCTAGGCGAGAAAGGATCGCAGAAGGTTGATAATCATCGGCAATAAAATCTGCATTAAGAATATTTTTAATCGGATAACGCAGCATCATATCGGAGATATCTTCAATATAGTTCATATCTCTGACAATAGAGCCATAGCGAAATGAGAGGTCAAGCACATTGGCTATTTCTTTAAAATAGCGCTCACTGACCCCTTTATTTTGGATCAGTTGAATATAAGAAAAAATCGCTGAAATAACTTTATCTTTCTCAGCAAGGCCTTTGTCTGTTAAAAAAACATAAATGGTAAATGAACCTTGGTTGCGATCGATATAGGATTCAGATGAAGTACTAATATTCTCTGCTAATCCTTGCTCTTGTAGCCAAGTTGCTAGTGTACCCGTGCTACGATTGCTAATAAGGTAGCCAATATATTCATCTGATTTACTGCGAAAATCGGCAAGATTATTATCAATACCAAATTCGATTTGTAAGGTTTTTTGTGGCTGAGCTGGGACTAAGTGGATCATTATCCCTTTTTCTTTTTCTGTCATCGCAGGCACCGTCGTTACTGGTGCTTGGGTGTTTTTATTAGGAATACGGGAAAAAGTATCAGCCGCTAATTTAGCGAGTTCGTCCAGTGATTTATTACTATAAATCACCCCATTCATTAAGTTACCAGAATAGTATGTTTGATAGAATTTCACTAATTCATCTTGTAATTTACTCTCTGGCTTATCACTTAATGTTTCTAAGTTTCCTCCCATAAAACGAGAGCTTGGATGAGCCGGATTCAAAGTTTCGGCTCTCACTTGCCAAAAACGCATTCCATCGCGGGAGCGAGCCATGGTTAATTCCGCATTAACCGCATTACGTTCACGATCAGCATATTTAGGATCAAGTAATGGCTCCGCTAATGCATCTGCCAAACGATCAACTGCTTCATTAATGGCACTATTTTCAACTTCTAAATAAAATGCGGTGCGGTAAGTGGTTGTGCTGGCATTATGAGAGCCACCATTTTTATTTAAAAACTCTGTCAGATCCCCTGATTTTGGGTATTTGGTCGAGCCCATTAACACCATATGTTCTAAATAGTGGGCAAGACCTTGTTGGCTATCTGGATCTTCTAATGCACCGACAGGCAGAGCAACGGCGGTTAATGATTTGACCGCTTTTTTATCTGAAACCAGTAATACGGTCATATCATTAGCTAATTTAATAGCCTGATAATCACGTGGATCACTTTCACTTTTTTCAATGCTATCCGGCAATACTTGCCAAAGTGGATCTGTTGCGAAGCTGTTGATACTGACTAGCATCAATAGCAACATAATCCAAAGTTGCGATAAGTATTTTCTCATCTGATATGAGCTCCCTTATTTTTTTATAAATGGAATGATTGGCTTAAATATGGCTAACGTGGTCTGTTTTACTGCCTCAAGAAAAGGTGCATCAAGCTGATGAAATACACGTTGAATATAGATATCATTCATTTCACCTTCTCGGTTATAGCTATCGGTTAAATATTGCGTTAATACCAATTCTGCCTTGTTTTGTATCTCTTCATCATCAAATAAAAACGTCTGTGTTTTTTTATCGAAGCAAGCTTGTAACCAAGCCCAACCACTGTTGGCGAATAAGGCTAAAGGTGTATTCATCCCTGTTTGATAATCTTGGATCAATCTTTCAAGGGTTGAATACGCAATATCCGCAGACACCGGTGATAGACACCATTGCGACTCTTTTCTACCATAAAAACGGCTTTCGCCAGTTCCACCACTTAAGCAGTACACGAGATGTTCTATCCATAATTGCAGTAGATCATTAGCTGTTAATGTGGCGGGTCGCCAACGGAGTAACCCATCGGCTTGTACTTCATTTAAACGACCAATTAATGGGATCGTATTAAATTGGTATTCTATTGTGACAGAATGGGTTGCTAAACGTTCACTTCTGACTTTTTCGGCTAAAGGTTGCAACGTTTCTATTTGTTGCTCCCAATAAATTTGACCAAACGCACTAGCTGGTAATTTTCCAGCAGCTTTAATGCGTTCATAAAGTGCTTCTGTTGATGTCCCTTCGATTAAGGCTTTTAATAACCATTGGTTTAATAGATAACGTTGTAATGCATTAATGACAAAAGGCTCTTCTTCCGGTAGCTCGGTCTCTTCAATAACAAAATTCGTTTTTAGACTTTGCTGGAAAAAAGCACGTACGGGATGGCGATAAAAGCGTGATAGTTCATCTAAAGAGACTTTCTCAATTTTTTTATTTAATGGCGTTGAAAATGCTTGGTGAGCAGTCCCTTTCCCACTTGCTGCGGGTAACCATTCAGCGGCATAAGAGCGATATAGAGCATCCGTTTTAAAGTTTTCTGGCGCAAAAGGCACTCGACTATGTTGGGTTAATAAGTGGCTGATGATACGCTGCGCACTGTCATCAACATTTAATGATGCATCTTCCCTTAAACGGAAATTTTGCCCAATATAATCTTGTAACTCTTTAATCAATACCGAAGGATTACATTCGCGATCGTCACGAATAGACTTACCAATATAACTGATATAAAGGTATTTTTCTGCTGAGCTTAATGCTTCTAAAAACAGGTAGCGATCATCATCACGACGTTTTCTATCACCTCGACGACGTTTTTCTGCCATTAAATCAAATCCTAATGGCTGAATATTACGTGGGTAGACCCCATCATTCATTCCCAATAAACAGACTGCTTTAAATGGAATTGAACGCATTGGCATTAAGGTGCAAAAATTAAGGCTTCCGGCTAAAAAGCGTTGGCTAATTTTCTCATCATCAAAACGCACTGTAAGTTCATCGCGGATCAGCACTAATGGAATTTCATGTTGATAGTGCGCCTCTAGACCATTTTTTATCACCTTTTGCCACTGTTGTGTGATAAGCGCCAATACCAGCTCTGTCTCTTCATCAGTGTCAAAAAAGGCATCAACAAGCTGTTGACCGATATCAAGCCACTCTTCTAAGTTTCGAGTTTCGCTTAATCGTGTTCGCCATTCACTTAAGGTATATAAAAAATCTGCTAGATGCCCTGCTAACTCAGCGACTAGGCCACTTGATTCATCGTAAGGCAGTACCCCTTGCCACGGCCCTGCCTCACTGTCCATCGCATAACCAAGAAGCATCCTTAATAACCCAAACTCCCACGTATTTTTTCCTGTCACAGGTAATAAAAAGGAGGCCACATTTTCATCATCTAATCCCCAACGTATACCTGACTCTTCAACCCAGCGCCGTAGTAGCTTCAACTCATTTTCAAAAATGGCAAAATGTGCAGCTAAGGCGGGTACTTCAAGTAATGCAAGCACTTGCTCTGCGGTAAAACGGCTTTGAGGTAATTCTAATAAAGTGATAAAAGCTTGTAAGACAGGATGTACTTGGCGAGCTTTTCGGTCTGAAATGGCAAAAGGAATATAACGCTCTGCGGGCGCATTACCAAATACGGCTTGAATATAGGGCGTATAGCTATCAATATCCGCCACCATAACAATAATATCTCGCGGTAATAAATCAGCATCTTGCTCGAGGAGATGCAGTAATTGGTCTTGTAATACCTCGACTTCCCGTTGTGGGCTATGGCTAGCATGAAAGGTCAAAGAGCGATCATCATTGGCAATGATCCGCTTTTTTTCACTACTTTGGTAATCCTCAAGCGTCTGACCTATTTGTGAAAAATCCTCTAAATCGAGTATATCGGCCTGAAGTTGATGTAATAAATTATCTCTTGGTATATCAACAAAAGCATCTAACACATCGCTATATTCAAGCTCAGAAAGAAAATAGAGATTATCTTTACCTAACTTTCCCCAAGACGCTAATAGTGGATTGCCGACATTTTGCTCCCCTTCCTCATTAAATAGTGTCGATGCATTTTGTTCATCTTTAAACCAAGGTAGTTCATGAAGTTGCTGATAATGTCGAGGCTTTCTACTATTTAGACGAGCGAGGAATTTTGGATCTTGAATATCTCCCCAGTAATAGCGGCAAGGATTAGTAAACAATAAATAGATTTCGGTATGTCTGCCGATTGCTTGCAGTGCTTGCAAATAGACTTGTGGCAATGCTGAAATACCACAAATAAAAATACGCGATGGAAAACAGTGCGCAAGCGCCCCCATAGGCGCATCATTCAAAGTAGAAATAAATTGTTGATAAAGATTAGCACGATGCCATTTAGGTTGCGCAAGATCTTCTGTATAGCGTTGCAGTGCCAACCACAGTGTTTTTTGCCAGTATTGATTGTCACTCAAGCCATCAATTAGTTGATCATTTTCCCATGCCGACAACCAATCGGGACGATAAACCAGATATTGGTCAAAGAGATCCGCCACACGCCCCGCTAGTTGATGTAATTTACGTTTGTCTTCATCATCTTTAAGATAATGTAGCAAGGGTTTAAATGCCGGATCATCAAGGTAATTAGGCAATAATGCCATTAGTTTCCATGTCATGGCATCTTTAGAAAACGCACTTTCTTTAGGTATACCTGATAATACCCGAGTAAACATTTCCCAAATAAAAGTAGCGGGTAATGGATAACGGATATTAGCAGCAATACCCAAACTTTCTGCTAATTGGATTTGTAACCACTGCGACATTCCGGGACTTTGCACTAAAATCACTTCTTGCTCAAAAGGCGATGATAGTGGCCGATTTTGCATAAAATGTACCATCAGTGATTTAAGTAGTGATAATTGATTTGAATGGTAAATATGGAACATCAGATCCTCATTTTATTAATCACATGACCAATGGTATAAGCGTGTCACATAACCTGAATGGTGGGTTATCGATCCCTCTATTTTTTGACAGCCTTCCGCTTCAATAAGTGATTGTGTCATTATTTTAAGGTTATCAACAGAGTTGAATGACATTTGCCCATAAAAAGCAAAAAGAGACGCTCCGGCTTGTTGGATAGCCACTAAGCGCTGAAAATCAACTTTTAAGGCTTGGCTATACCCTATAATAGCGACAAAGCTAATATTAAAGAATAGCAATACTGACACCATATTAATTAGCATACTATCTTCTTTTCTTTCATGATTAATTAAGTATTTATTATCAAATACAGCCTTCTTTAACTAGTGGACAGTAGTCTAGCCAACCATTCGGTTGGGCTTCAATATGCAGTTTTTCCTTACCAACCAGATTAATCCATTGATAATGAGATATCTTATCTCCGCTATGACTTTTAGCCTCTCCGAGTAGTAAAGCGCTTGTCTTTCCTCTCAAAGAGAAACAGCTTTTCATATTAGGCTCAGCAGTAAAAGTACGACATTGCCATTGGTAAAGACGAGAAGGCGATAAATCCCATGTTAAGGTCATTCCCCATGACAACGCAGATCCAGCGAATAAAAAGGTCTGCTTTGCTTGTAACTCTTGCATCACCATTAATTGACATTGACGATAATGATAAGCAAAACTTGTCAGTAACGATAAACTTATCACCATAAAACCTACTGCAGCCATCAGACCGATGACACCCTGTTGCTCCTTTATTGTTCCCTGTGTCGTTATCACGAAATATTCCTTAATAGTATTGATGTTTGATAGTGTACTTTTAGGTTAATATTTTGTTTTGCTTGGAATTTTAATGATAATGATAGATAGTTAAATGCACGTTTTTTTATTGGAGAATAGTGTGTATAGGGAGTTAAGATAAATTCTGTCACCTCAATTTCTTCTTTTTCGAAGATCTGTTGCCAACCTGTTGAATCACAATTTTGCACACCACGACGTTGTTCAAGCTGACCGTTTTTTAATCTAAAACCAAAGTAATCACTCTCTTGTTCTTCTGGACTCTCCCAACGGCCGTTATTGTTCATATCGTAAACAAACAAAACACAAGAGCCATGAGGGTGATAAGGATAATGACCTATTTTAAGTGATGCAGGTAAAGAAGCTTTTTTAACAGTGCAATCACCATTGCAGTACCCTGCTCGCCTTAATTGCGTCTCCAGTAACTGCAAACGCTGTTTTAGATAAATCTCTAAACGATATTGTTGATAAGAAGAAGTTAACTCATTGATAATATAAGGATAAGCACGTCCAATACAAACTAATAAAATACTACTTATCGTCATCACAAAGAGGCACTCCATCAACATAAAACCCGCAAAATCATGATGTTGAATAGACAAAGGACGCTTTAGCATACTGAAAATGCCTTTATTGTCTGACTGCACGCTCGAATACGCCCTAATGAAGAGATAATAATTTTGACCTCTTCATCACCATTTGACAGCACAAAATGCATCGGTCGTAATGTTTGGCGTAAGCCACAAAATGTAAAGCGTGTTGCTGTAGAGCGAATAAGCTGATTGTTTAACCCTAATTGAATACTTTCTTTGGTTGTGGGTGTTGTTAACGATTTTGCCTCTAATTTATTAATAGGTGATAGCCACAATACAATTTGCACTTTGCAATTAAAGAGCAGTGAGCGTTGTTGTTGATAAGCTAAAAACGCCATCACTTCTCTTACACTTTGAACTAACTGGCGTTGGCGTAACAACTGATGATATGAGCTCAAGGATAAAGCGCTCAATATTGCTACTATAGCCATAACAATAAGCACCTCGAATAAGCTACTCCCTAAATGTTTAGAGTGGGAATAATGATTGCCTGTCATCCATGCCTCCTACTTGTTTTCCTTGTCATTGTTACTGTTTTATCTCAATAACAATGCAGGCAAAAACCAGATAGGTAAATAAAAGCTCATCAAATTTAAGAGAGGTTACGCAATACGATATTTTTTAAGTTAATAACAATAAAATGACTATTTTTTGATATCAAAAACCCCCAATAATTAAATTCAACTATTGGGGGTCACTTCAAAGGTTCGGGCTTAGCTGGAGTGCTACATTTCAAATTTTTTTACTGGCTTCGGATCTTTACTTCCATAAATATCTGTTTGGATAGTGACTAGCAGTTCATGAAGAGTAATTTGTAAAAATTCAAGAAAATCTGGGTGAAGGAGAGTTCTATCTACGACAGACACAGGTAAGAATCGCTTCATCTCTCCCTTAAACTTTTCACTCGCAACCAATGCAGACAAAGACTCAATTCTTGCTTGCAACCATTCCTCAAAATGCTCATTGAGCTTATAATCGGCAACCTTTTTCATTACCAGTTCAGCGTCTGGTTTAACCCCTTTCTGGTGCAACCACACCAAATCCCACATATCTCTATACCGAATACGTGAGGTTGTTGCTGGGAATGAAACCAATTTATCAGCCATGACCTCCGTGAGCTCTTCCACTCTAATAATCAGGTCAGAATAGCCACTAGGAAGCTGCTCATAGTTTTTAACAAGCGTTCGAAGGGTGTTGGTGTATGCAGGAATGTTGGCTATTTCCACTTTGATCTTCTGCTTTGGTAGGTCTTTTTTTCCTGGATTGGTAGTCACTGATATTTGCCACTTATCGACTTTTACATCTGCATAATCAGGTTCTTTTCTTAGCTCTTTTGGCTCTTTAACCACAACCTCCAAGCCATATCGTTCACCAACATATTTCTCAATACACGCTTTAATCTCAAGCAGTTGCGCTGAACAGAAGTCACGACCACCAGCAAAGTCCAGATCTTCACTAAATCTGTTTGATCCATAGCAAAGCCTAAGCGATGTACCGCCCTGAAATGTGATGTGCTTTAAAAGCCCTGTGGCGGAAAGAGCATAAAGAATGTCATAATGTAGCAATTCTTTTTCCACGACAGGCCTGTTCGCGCCGTAATCCTTTTCGATGACAATGCTGTCAACCAGCTCATTAAAATTGACAAAATCAGACATAGTTTAATTCCTCACGTTGGATGAGGTGTGTATTCCTGCCAACCTTCATTAGATCCTTAATGGCAGTCTCCTTTGTTGCAATTCTTAATGGCCCCCTTCCTTCCACCGTAGTATTGAGTATTTCAAGAGGCTTCTTGGCAGTATGGGTAACCTCAATAACGCCCCAAGGCGTTACAAACTCTCCAGACCGGCCTGTGGACATAATCGTAAGTCTGTCGATGGGGATCTGTGAAATTACACCGTACTGAGATAGAGCGGATTCCAAACTAATATAGTTGTAGTGGCCTCGTCGAATATTTTCGGCCAGACGTTCTAAAGGGTAAGGCCCCAATGAACCTTGAGTATAGATATATACACCTTTTGATGCTCGGCGTAGCACATCATGCGCGATCAGCCGGTCAACTGATTTTTGTAATGTTTTCGGAGACTCATCAGGAAAAAGCATTTTTAAATCTTTGGTGAGGAAGATATTTCTACCTTGCTTACTGAATTTGTTAAAAACATTAATTGCTCTTATTAACTCCATATCAACCTCTACTAAATCACCCCCAACGAGGGGTTATTTTGTATATTTGAGTATAGTACATTACCTTGATATACAAATAAACCCCAATAAAGGGGGTGTTTTGTATATCAAAAACCCCCAATAATCGAATTCAACTATTGGGGGTTATTAAGTGTTAAACCAAATCAGTGAGTTAAACTACACCGTAAACGGGTATTTTATCGCCTCGTGACACTGATAACCTTCAACACTAAAGTCATCTGTCGTGACCCAAGTTTCTATATCATCTAATGTCTTAATGTTTGGATTAATATGTAGCTTAGGTAATGGCAATGGCTCTCTTTTTAGTTGAACATCACGCATCAGAGGTAATTGGTTCTCATAAATGTGAGCATTAACTATCTTATGGAATGCTTTACCTGGTTTATGCCCTGTGATTTGAGCCACCAGCGCTAATAATACAAAGCATTGAATTTGATTAAAATTCAACCCTAATGGGACATCACAGCTACGTTGATATGAGGTTAAATAAAGTCTGTCACCGAGCAATGAAAAAGTATGTGTATGCATGCATGGACGTAAACACCCTAACGCTGTTTCTCCGGGATTATAAAAAGTGACTATCTCACCACGATCGTCAATACCGTTAGTTAAGTTATCTATCACTTTACGTAATTGATCAAAGTGCGAGCCATCAGGGCGTTGCCATTGGCGTCCTTGAACACCATAGACTCGGCCCATATCATCTTCACCCTTACGATGCGGATTATTTAACCATGCGCTATTTTCATTAGCATTCGCGTTCCACGTATTACAGCCAATAGCACGAAATTGTGCTGCATTATCATAACCACGTAAGTACCCTAATAGTTCCGCAATCGCGGCTTTGTAAAAACTTTTACGTGTTGTTATGAGTGGAAATTGGTTATTGGCAACATCATATTCCAGATCGGCATTTATCACCGTTAAACAACGGGTTCCTGTCCGTTTATTATCAATCCATTCACCTTCATCGATAATGCGTTGACACAATGCCAGATACTGCTTCATGTAGTCTCTCTTTTTTGTTAGCTAATAATAGTTAGTGTGTTGTTGGCGTCTGTGGAGTGGCTTTATCGCGACGATACGCCCACACCATAAAGATAATGCCTAATATTATCATTGGAATGGAAAGAATTTGCCCCATGCTGATACCGCTAAATAAACCTAATTGCGCATCAGGTTGGCGGAAGAATTCAACAATAATACGGAAAGCACCATAACCAATTAAGAATAACCCCGATACACTGCCCATAGGACGATTTTTGCGCACAAAGATATTCAGAATAATAAATAATACCACGCCTTCTAGGAACATTTCATAGAGTTGCGATGGGTGGCGAGGCAATACGCCGTATTGCTGAATGATAGGTAATAGTGTAGTGGGATCTTGCGCGACAAGCTGTAGATCTTCTGCACGGGAGCCTGGGAATAAAATCGCCCACGGGGTATCTAAGGTGACTCTCCCCCAAAGCTCTCCATTAATAAAGTTACCAATACGTCCTAAACCTAAACCAAATGGGATTAATGGAGCAACAAAGTCTGCGACTTGAAAAAAGTGACGTTTAGTGCGACGAGCAAACCAAATCATGGCGCAGATCACCCCAATTAAGCCACCGTGGAAGGACATTCCGCCATCCCAGACTTTAAATAGGTAAAGTGGATTATCTAAAAATACCGGTAAGTTATAGAATAAAACATATCCTAGACGCCCACCAATAAACACGCCCACAAACCCTACATAAAGTAATGTTTCGACTTCACTTTTTTGCCAACCACTGTTAGGTTTTGCCGCTCTGCGGTTTGCTAGCCATAATGCAAACACAAATCCAATCAAATACATCATGCCGTACCAGTGCAAAGATACTGGCCCGATAGAAAACATAACTGGATCGATTTCTGGAAATTTAAGGTAGTTTATACTCATTCTTCCCTACTTCACTTTATTAATGATTTTCTATCTATGGGTCGATGTGGATAACCCCTTAGACAAAAAGTTTATACGAAGGCCTATCAGATACCTCCGCGAATTAATCCACCTAATCCTTGTCTTTCCATAAAATCAGCAGACAATTTTTTTATCTCTATTGCCGTTTCAGCTTTCAACACCTGTTGCATAAAAGGCTGTAAGATAGCAGGATCTAGATGGCGCAATAAGTATTTTACCCTAGGTAAACTACGGCCACTCATGCTTAACTGACGAAAACCTAGCCCTATTAGTAGCAATGCCCCCATCGGCGTACCCGCCATTTCACCACAAACACTGACTGGTAACTGATAACGTTGGCATTCTAAAGCAATAATATTAAGCGAACGCAGTAATGCAGGATGCAAATTATCATAGAGCAGTGCTACATGGGTATTATTACGATCGACTGCAAGTAAATATTGCGTTAAATCATTGGTACCAATCGAGATAAAATCTACTCGATGTGCTAATTGCGGTAACATAAAGACCAATGAGGGGACTTCAAGCATGATCCCCACAGGTGGTAGAATGCATTCGCATTTCATTTCTCGGCTAACTTCAGCACATGCTCTTAGTAACAATGCTTTCGCTTCTTCAATTTCATCAATACTTGTCACCATCGGCAACAATATTTTCAAATTTTTAAATTCAAGATTAGCTTTTAACATCGCTCGTAGTTGGATCAGAAATATTTCTGGCTGATCAAGTAATATTCTGATCCCCCGCCACCCTAAACAAGGGTTCTCCTCATTTATCGGCATATAAGGAAGCTGTTTATCTGCACCTATATCTAAAGCACGTAGTACGACGGGTTTATTGGGAAAAAATGATAAGATTTCACGATAACGGTTTTTTTGTTCATCTTCGGAAGGAAAACCGCTTTGTAACATAAAAGGGATTTCTGTGCGATAAAGACCGACACCATCTATACCAACGCTAATACGTTGTTCATATTTAATGCTTAGCCCTGCATTTAATTGCACACTGATGGATTCACCATTTTTTAATACCGCTTGCTGTTCAAGCTGCTCTTCAGCAAGTTGACTCAATACTCTTTCTTCATCAATAATTTGCCGATATTCCTGCATGATAAAGGGTTCTGGTTCAATAAAAATCTCACCACGATAACCATCAAGAATCAGCATTCGGTTGTGAAGTAGCTCCGGTTGAATATCTGCCCCCATAATGGCAGGGATCCCCATTGCTCGCACTAAAATCGCTGAGTGTGAATGAGTCGCACCATCACGAACTATCACCCCTGCCAGTTGTTGTTCTGGCAACTCAGCCAATAGATTGGCACTAAGCTCATCCGCCACAAGAATAAAGCGATCTGGCCATGTATTTGTCGTACTGAGATCATCATCTAAATGAAATAGTAAGCGCTGACCTAATGCTTTTAAATCTGAAGCTCGTTCTCGCATATAACTATCTTTAAGACTTGAGAACTGTGCAGAAAACTTCTCTATCACCACTTTTACTGCCCACTCAGCAACATAGCCTTGTTGTATAACCCCAGTCATTTTTTGTCTTAATTGGGGATCGTTAAGTAAATGCGAATAGAGATCGAAAATAGCCGCACTCTCTTTTTGTGAATTTGCCATAAAGCGCTTACTAAAACGGCGACACTCCGATGTCGCATCTTCTAAGGCGACCGTTAATCGGTTTAATTCACTTTTTATATCCAGTGCACTTGCTTTAAAAACATGATCTAAGGTTGGCTGAGACATCTCTTGCCAACCATATGCCATCACTACCCCGTAGAAACGGATAGGGCTTTAATACGGCTTTGACGATATTGTCCAAATAATCCTTTCGTTTGCACTTGCGACAATATCGCCCCTAATTGGGTGGCTAGTGTCACCATAAAAGATTCTTCGCTTTCATTAAATAAGCGTCGCTCTTTTTGCTGAACCACCAGCACCCCAAGTAACTGACGACGATAGACAATGGGCACGCCGAGAAAAGCGCGCAGATCATCCTCTTTTACTTGTGGCAGATAGGTAAAATTAGGATGTTCACGAATATCAGCCAGATTAATCAGCTCAGAAAGACGTCCTACTTCACCCACCACCCCCTCATCAAATGAGAGGCTGACGGCACGTCCTTTCGGCTTTTTCAATCCCTTTGTGGCCATTAAATAGAAACAGCGATGAGGAATATCGGCAAGATAAATAGAACACACATCCGTGTGCATGGCTTGACACGTTTCTTTCACTAGTAGTTCAAGTGCTTCTGGCAGACTCGCTGCCATAGCCACTTTTTCTACAATTTCCCGCAAACGTGTCAGCATAGTGTTATCTAATACCTTTTACGGCGATATCCATAGGAAGGACGAGACATAGACACTTGTTCTTGTAATGGCATAACTACTGGTGCGAACTCTTTCATCACGCGACGATATACATCTCGTTTAAAAGAGACGACTTGACGAACAGGATACCAATAGCTAACCCAACGCCAACCATCAAACTCTGGCGTTTTGCTCTGCTGAACATTAATGTCCTTGTCGTTACTTGTTAACTGCAAAAGGAACCAACGCTGTTTTTGTCCAATACAAACAGGTTTTGTGTCCCAACGCACCAAACGCTTAGGTAACTTGTAACGTAACCAGTTACGCGTGGAGGCAAGGATTTTAACATCCTTACGACTTAATCCAACTTCTTCGAACAACTCACGATACATGGCTTGTTCTGGTGATTCTCCAGGATTAATTCCCCCTTGAGGAAATTGCCATGAATGTTGTCCATAGCGACGGGCCCAAAGCACTTGCCCTTGCCGATTACAAATTACAATCCCCACATTCGGGCGGTAGCCATCATCATCGATCACCAGACTACCTCAATAACCAAACTTGAAAGATAACTCATTGTTTCATACTACCCACAAACGGTAAACCACTATCAACAGACTTTGCACAACGTGAGTATTTATCTACAATGGGAATGTCTCAACGGGGTGCTTTTTTAAGCTGAGAAAAACTCGTGGAACCTGATCCAGCTAATACTGGCGTAGGGATTTGAGTCAGGATGGCGCAATAATAACTCATTTGCCTCCTCACTCCTCAGATCCTACTTGACTTTTTACTGAGGAAAATAGCGTGTTAATAAATTCTCTTCGTTCAACTCTTTTATTCAGTGCACTAGGTTTGTTCAGTGCTTTTGCCGCAAATGCACAACAAACCAAACCCACACTTACCGTCTATACCTATGACTCTTTTACCGCGGATTGGGGGCCTGGTCCGGCAATTAAAAAAGCATTTGAACAACAATGTGATTGTGAGCTAAAACTGGTTGCCCTTTCGGATGGAGTTTCTCTCCTTAATCGTTTACGTATGGAAGGGAGTAAAAGTAAGGCAGATATTATTTTAGGGCTAGATAACAATCTTATTCATGCGGCAAAACAGACCGGACTTTTTGCACCAAGCAATATTGATACATCAAAACTGGCATTACCTGAAAAATGGACTGATGACACTTTTGTGCCTTATGACTACGGTTATTTCGCTTTTATTTACGATAAAAATCGTATTACTCATCCCCCTAAAAGCATGGATGAGTTGTTAAATAGCCAACAGCCGTGGAAAATCCTTTATCAAGATCCACGTACCAGTACCCCCGGCTTAGGCTTAATGTTATGGATGCAATCACTGTATCCAAACAATACCGCTGAGCAGTGGCAAAAATTGGCGAATAAAACACTGACAGTAACCAAAGGCTGGAGTGAGTCCTATGGCTTATTCTTGAAAGGAGAAGGGGATTTTGTGCTTAGTTACACCTCATCTCCGGGCTACCATATTTTGGCTGATAAAAAAGACAATTATGCGGCTGCTATTTTTGATGAAGGACACTATTTACAGGTAGAAGTTGCAGCCAAGCTAAAATCCAGCAAACAGCCAGAATTAGCTCAGCAATTTATGCAATTTATGCTAACCCCCGCTTTCCAAGAAACCATCCCAACCACTAATTGGATGTATCCTGTTATTGATATGCCACTACCTGAGGTCTACTCCGTTATGCCTAAACCGCAAAAGTCATTACAATTTGATGCTGATGTGGTAGCCAAAGAGCGCCAAACATGGACACGTAATTGGCAATCTGCGGTTAGCCGCTAATGGGTAAATGGCTTATCCCGGGGCTATGTGCCTCGGGATTATTACTTACCGTCGCCCTTCTCTCCTTCGGTGCTTTATGGTTTAACGCGCCAAGTGGTGATTTATCGACTATTTTTGCTGATAGTTACCTATGGCATGTGGTGCGCTTTACTTTTTGGCAAGCATTTTTATCCGCGCTATTTTCCATTTTACCGGCAATTTGGTTAGCAAAAGCGCTCTATCGACGCCAGTTTGTTGGCAGAACGCTCTTTTTACGCTTATGTGCAATGAGTTTAGTTCTACCGGTGTTAGTGGCGCTATTTGGCATTTTAACTGTGTATGGTCGCATGGGGTGGCTGGCTCAAATATGCCAATGGTTAGGGATTGATTACCATTTTATGCCTTATGGTTTACAAGGCATTTTACTCGCACATATTTTTTTCAATATGCCACTGGCTACCAGAATGTTGTTACAAGCCTTGGAAAGTATTTCTACCGAGCAACGCCAATTAGCATCACAATTGGGAATGAATGGCTGGCAACGTTTTCGTTTTCTCGAGTGGCCCTATTTATGGCGACAAATCCTGCCTACTGCATCACTGATTTTTATGCTCTGCTTTGCAAGTTTCGCGACTGTATTAGCGCTGGGAGGTGGGCCTGCGGCAACAACTGTTGAATTGGCAATTTATCAAGCATTAAGTTATGACTACGATTTACATCGTGCAGCGCTATTAGCATTAATTCAGCTATTTTGCTGCTTAGGATTAGTACTTGTTAGCCAAAAATTAAAGGGAACACTCTTTGTCGGTAGTCATCAAAAACTAAGCTGGCGTGATCCTAGCGACTCATTAATCAATAAAATAACGGATAGTTTAATTATCGTACTTGCTATGCTCTTTTTACTTCCTCCGTTATTAGCGGTGATAAGTGATGGCTTAAACAGTCAATTATTAGGTGTTCTACAACAGCCGGTACTTTGGCAAGCCTTTACAACATCATTAATTATTGCACTTGGCGCTGGGGGACTTTGTGTTATTTTAACGATGATGTTGCTCTGGAGTAGTCGAGAATTACGCTTACGCCATTTTAAAAAGGCCGGACAAGCGCTGGAAATGAGTGGACTCATTATTCTAGCTATGCCGGGCATTGTATTAGCGACGGGCTTTTTTCTATTATTAAACAGCACAACCGGATTACCTGAATCCCCCTATCTTTTAGTGATCCTCACTAATGCGCTTATGGCTATTCCATATGCTTTAAAAGTACTTGAAAACCCAATGAATGATATTGCAGCCCGCTATAATCTATTATGTGCTTCCCTTAATTTGCGAGGTATTAATCGTCTACGTTGGATAGAGCTACGCGCTTTGAAAAAGCCACTATCACAAGCACTGGCTTTTGCTTGTGTCATTTCCATTGGTGATTTTGGTATTGTTGCCTTATTTGGAAATGAAACTTTTAGAACATTACCTTTTTACCTCTATCAGCAAATCGGTGCTTATCACACACAAGATGGCGCTGTCACCGCGATGCTCCTTTTGCTGTTATGTTTCACGCTTTTTAGCCTTATCGAACGCGTTTCAGGAAAATCCTATGATTAAGTTAGAGCAGCTTTCTTATACCTATGAGCACCAACATCTGACCTTTAATTTAACGGTAAAAGCGGGGGAGCGTATTGCTATTTTAGGTCCCAGTGGTGCAGGTAAAAGCTCATTACTCAGCTTAATAGCGGGTTTTCTGCCCTCAGAGTCAGGCTCATTATTTTTAAAAGGGAAAGATCATACCAAAACAGCCCCTGCCCAACGCCCTATCTCGATGTTATTTCAAGATAACAATCTTTTTCCTCATCTCACGGTAAGACAAAATATTGGTTTAGGGCTAGATCCAGGGCTAAAGCTCACTGTGGCACAGAAAGCACTATTAGAAAGTCGAGCCAAACAGGTTTCTTTAAGTGATTATCTAGAGCGTTTACCTTCACAGCTATCAGGAGGTCAACGTCAACGAGTGGCAATTGCCCGTTGTCTGGTACGTGAACAGCCTATTTTATTGTTAGACGAACCTTTTTCCGCCCTTGATCCCGCATTACGTATCGAAATGCTGACATTATTAGAACAAATTTGTGATGAAAAAAATCTCACTTTACTCATGGTGTCTCACAGCTTAGAAGATGCTCATAAAATCGCACCAAGAGCGCTTGTTATTGATAATGGCACCATTGTCTATGATGGAAATACAGCGTCATTAATCAAAGGCGAAGTGGATCAATCACTGCTTTTAGGGATACCTTTTAATTAATCTATTGAAATATAGCTGTATAAATAACCACTAATTTAACTATAATAAACATATCTTCACTTACTTGATATGTATTATTTATGACATACCACACAGAGCAAGGCTTTATTCTTACCCGCCATTGGAGTGATACCCCACAAGGTATCGCTGTCTCCTATTGGTTGGCGACAGAAAATGGACCGCGTAAAGTCACGGTTGCAAAGCAGTATGCTATTGGTTTTGTTGCCCAACAAAATGAAAGTATATTACGCTCAGTGGTTGGTCATAATCGCGATATTGATATTCGTCCTCTGGCGTTAAAAGACTTTGAAAGACAACCTGTTTTGGGGGTTTATTGTAAACAATACCGCCAACTTACCCAGCTTGAACAGCAATTAAAACAGTATAATATTCGCCTATATGAAGCCGATATCCGCCCACATGAACGCTATATGATGGAGCGTTTTATCACCGCGCCTGTATGGTTTCGTTATCAAAATAGTCATACTGTCACGCTAAAACCTGCCAGTGATTATCGTCCTACATTACGTACCGTCTCTTTAGATATTGAAACCAGTGAGTTTGGTGAGCTTTATTCTATTGGATTAGCCGGTTGCGGTGATAACGTTGTTTTTATGCTTAGTGACACCCTCCCAGAAGTTCAAGAAAGCCAACAACCTGAAGGCTATCGTCTGTGCTATGTAAGTAGTCGATTACAACTCCTTGAAAAACTAAATGCTTGGATGCAAGAGTACGATCCTGATGCAATTATTGGTTGGAATCTTATTCAATTTGATTTGCGTATCTTGCATACCCATGCTCAGCGTTACGGGATCAATTTATTATTAGGACGACAAAATACCCCATTAGAGTGGCGTGAACATGGTTTTAAAGCGGGGCACTTTTTTGCCTCAGCACAAGGGCGTTTAATTATTGATGGTATTGATGCTTTAAAAATGGCGACATGGAATTTTCCCTCTTTTAGCCTAGAGTCAGTTGCTCAAACACTGTTAGGGGAAGGGAAAGCGATTGATACACCTTATGCCAGAATGGACGAAATCAATCGCCGTTTTAAAGAGGATAAGCCCGCCTTAGCGTATTATAACTGGCAAGATTGTGTCTTGGTTAATCGTATCTTTGATACCACACACTTAATGGAATTCTTATTAGAAAGAGCCAGTGTAACAGGACTGGCAGCAGATAGAAGTGGTGGCTCTGTCGCAGCATTTACTCACCTCTATTTACCCTCAATGCATCGTCTTGGTTATGTTGCCCCCAATCAAGGTGAAAAACCCGAAGAGCATAGCCCTGGTGGTTTTGTCATGGACTCAACACCGGGTCTCTATGACTCAGTGGTGGTACTGGACTATAAAAGCCTATATCCCTCTATTATTCGCACCTTTTTAATCGATCCGGTGGGAATGATTGAAGGTATGCATCACCCTGATAGCACACATGCCGTTCCCGGTTTTCGTCAAGCGTGGTTTTCACGAGAAAAACACTGTTTACCCACCATTGTTTCACAAATCTGGCATGAACGAGATAATGCTAAACGTCATAACAACGCCCCGCTCTCTCAAGCATTGAAAATTATTATGAATGCTTTTTATGGTGTATTAGGCTCGGTAGGCTGTCGTTTTTTTGATCCTCGATTGGCTTCATCAATTACTTTACGTGGTCATGAAATAATGAAAAAGACCCGTGAATTAATTGAGTCAAAAGGCTATCAAGTGATTTATGGTGATACTGATTCTACTTTTGTTTGGCTTAAAGCCGCTCATAACGAAGTACAAGCAGAGCAGATCGGTCGTCAATTAGCGCAAGATGTTAATCAATGGTGGAAAAGCTATCTGACTGAAACTTACCAGCTTGATAGCCAATTAGAGCTTGAGTACGAAACCCATTATCGCCGATTCTTGATGCCCACTATTCGAGGCATGGAAACCGGAAGTAAAAAACGTTATGCAGGGCTAAGTCATGATAAAATGGTGTTTAAAGGATTGGAAACAGTCAGAACAGACTGGACACCACTGGCGCAAGCTTTTCAAAAAGAGCTTTATACACGCATCTTTAATCAGCAACCTTATCAACAGTTTATTCGTGATTATGTTGCTGATACGCTATTAGGAAAATATGATGATAGACTGGTTTATCGAAAAAGATTGCGACGAAAATTATCAGACTACCAGCACCATATCCCCCCTCACGTCAAAGCAGCTCGATTAGCGGATGACTATAATCAATTACAAAATAGGCCGCAACAATATCAGCAAGGCGGTTGGATTAGTTATATAATTACTCACTTGGGGCCAGAGCCGTTAGAGCATATCACTTCGACACCTGACTATGAACACTACATTAATAAGCAATTAATGCCGATAGCAGATGCTATTTTGCCATTTCTACAAGATGATTTTTCTACCTTGTTAAATGGGCAAATGACGCTCTCTTTTTAAGATGTGTTATTTTGCAGGTGACGGCTTGCTTTGCATCTATTAACATAACGCCCCTTTGGTGATAATCACCTTTTTTCTCATCTTGAGAAAGATACTATTTTTTATCCCGTAGATTGGATGACAACACCGCAATACTGCATTCATTAATAATGATTTAATAAATTATATATTTGAGAGCTGAGTTTATATATATGCCTTTTACTCTTGGTCAACGTTGGATTAGCGATACAGAAAGCGAACTTGGACTAGGTACTGTTGTGGCAATTGATGCCCGTATGGTGACCTTACTTTTTCCTGCATGTGGCGAAAATCGTCTTTATTCCCGCCATGATGCCCCAATAACGCGGGTGATGTTTAATGTGGGGGATGCTGTCACCAGCCATGAAGGCTGGAAGCTCGCCATCGACAACGTTGTGGAAGATAATGGCTTACTTATTTATCACGGCGTACGTTTAGATACCGAAGAGCCAGCACAACTGCGTGAAGTATTCTTAGATAACAAACTCACTTTTAATAAGCCACAAGATCGTCTTTTTGCCGGTCAAATAGACCGTATGGATCGTTTTGCTTTACGCTATCGTGCGCGTAAATTTATGAGCGAACAGTTTAAGCAAGCACAAAGTGGTCTACGTGGTATTCGCGCAAGTCTTATTCCTCATCAGCTCTATATTGCTAATGAAGTGGGTAAACGTTATAACCCACGTGTTTTATTAGCAGATGAAGTTGGGCTAGGTAAAACTATCGAAGCGGGTATGATAATCCACCAGCAAATTATGGATGGACGCGCTGAGCGTGTTTTAATTATCGTTCCTGAAAGCTTACAACATCAGTGGTTAGTTGAGATGTTACGTCGTTTCAACCTACGTTTTTCACTGTTTGATGATAGCCGTTATAGCGAATCTTTATTAGATAGCGATAATCCTTTCGAAACAGAGCAGATGATCATTTGCTCATTAGACTTTGTGCGTAAAAACAAACAACGCTTTGAACACCTTGTTGAAGCGACTTGGGATATGTTAGTTGTCGATGAAGCCCACCATCTGGTATGGAGTGAAAAGGCACCAAGCCGAGAATACCAAGTTATCGAAACGCTAGCTGAAGCGATCCCTTCTGTATTGTTATTAACCGCAACACCGGAGCAACTTGGTCAAGAAAGCCATTTTGCCCGCTTACGTTTGCTCGATCCTAATCGTTTCCACGATTACAACGAATTTATTAATGAACAACAAAAATATCGCCCCGTAGCCGATGCGGTAACCATTTTGCTTTCAGAAGATGATTTAAATAACGAACAGCAAAATAGCATCAGTGAGATGATCAGCGAGCAAGATATAGAGCCGTTGCTAAAAGCCTCTAATACCCAAGGTGAAGAGCGTACAAAATCTCGCCAAGCACTTATTCATATGTTGATGGATAGACACGGTACGGGTCGTCTGTTATTTCGCAATACTCGCTCCGGCGTCAAAGGCTTTCCTAACCGACTGTTGCACGCAATAAAAATGCCACTACCAACTCAGTATCAAACCGCCATTAAGGTGGCTGAGATTATGGCAGCGAAAAAGAGCCTCGAAGTACGAGCAAAAGAGATGCTCTATCCTGAACGTATCTACCAAGAGTTTGAAGGTGAAAATGCCACATGGTGGAACTTTGATCCACGCGTTGAATGGCTACTAGGCTTTTTAACCGCCAATCGTCATGAAAAAGTATTAGTCATTTGTGCTCAAGCCGCCACAGCATTGCAATTAGAACAAGTTTTACGTGAACGTGAAGGTATTCGTGCTGCAGTATTCCATGAAGGGATGTCTTTACTTGAACGAGATCGTGCAGCCGCTTATTTCGCCTCAGAAGAGGAAGGCGCACAAGTGTTACTATGTTCTGAAATCGGTTCAGAAGGGCGTAACTTCCAATTTGCTAATCAACTAGTGATGTTTGATCTCCCCTTTAATCCTGATTTATTAGAACAACGTATTGGTCGTCTTGATCGTATCGGTCAAAACCGCGACATTGATATCAGTGTGCCTTATCTTGAAGGAACCGCTCAATCTGTTCTATTACGTTGGTATCACGAAGGGTTAGATGCATTTGAACATACCTGCCCGACGGGTCGTACAATTTATGACAACGAATATGATGCGCTAGTCAATTATCTTGCTCAACCTAATGAACTAGGTGATTTTGATAAGTTTATCGTTTCTTGTCGTAAGCAACATGATGAGATGAAACTCAAACTAGAACAAGGTCGTGACCGTCTATTAGAAATGCACTCTAACGGCGGTGAAGTTGGCGTTGAGTTAGCGAATAAGATTGCAGAGCAAGATAACGATCCCGATCTGGTTAACTTCGCCTTAAACTTATTTGATATTGTGGGCATTAACCAAGAAGATCGTAGTGATAGCTTAATTGTATTAACGCCATCAGATCATATGTTAGTTCCTGACTTCCCAGGATTACCGCAAGATGGTTGTACAATTACCTTTGATAGAGAGCACGCACTCTCTCGTGAAGATACGCAATTTATCAGTTGGGAACATCCTATTATCCGTAATGGTTTAGATTTAGTCTTATCTGGTGATACAGGTAGTTGTGCGGTTTCTTTATTGAAAAACAAAGCATTACCTGTAGGTACGCTATTAGTTGAACTGATTTATGTCGTAGAAGCGCAAGCCCCTAAACATCTTCATTTAACTCGCTTCTTACCGGCAACTCCAGTACGCTTATTACTTGATTTAAAAGGTAATAATCTTGCATCACAAGTTGAATTTGAAAGTTTTAACCGCCAATTAAATGCGGTAAATCGCCACACATCCAGCAAATTGGTCAATGCGGTACAAAATGAAGTTCATCATGTACTAAAAGCATCTGAATCCTTAATGGAAGCGGAAGCGAAAACGCTAATTGAACAAGCGAAGCAAGAAGCTGACAACGCATTAACACATGAGTTATCACGCTTAGAGGCATTACGTGCCGTTAACCCAAATATACGTGATGACGAAGTTGAAGCAATTGAAAATGAGCGTACGCATATTCTTAACCACTTAGATGAAGCGACATGGCGCTTAGATGCGATCCGTTTAATTGTTGTTACCCACCAATAATCACTGTTAAAACGGGGGAAAGCTTTATCTCCCCCGTTATTTTGCTGAGATATCCACTATGATGGAAGTTTATAACCCCCCCACTGATCCTTGGTTACACGTTTTATATCAAGATGAGCATATTATTGTTGTTAATAAACCCAGTGGATTGCTATCTGTACCCGGCAAAGCGCTAGAACATCACGACAGCATTATGTCGCGTATAAAAGCCGATTTTCCTGATGCGGAATCTGTTCATCGCCTTGATATGGCCACGAGTGGTGTGATGGTTGTTGCGCTTAATAAAGCCGCCGAGCGTGAATTAAAACGCCAATTTCGTGAACGAGAGCCGAAAAAAACCTATATTGCCCGTGTCTGGGGAAAGCTTGAAAAACCACAAGGATTAGTTGATCTGCCGTTGATCTGCGATTGGCCTAATCGACCTAAGCAAAAAGTATGTTATGAAACAGGAAAGTCTGCACAAACTTTTTATGAAGTGTTGGAATATGAAGAAAATGCAACGCGGGTAAAACTATCACCAATAACCGGACGCTCCCATCAGCTACGGGTTCATATGCTAGCATTAGGTCATCCTATTTTAGGGGATCGTTTTTATGCTCATCCGCAGGCAAGAGCACTCGCACCTCGCCTGCAGTTACATGCTCAGGAATTATTTATTACGCATCCGGCCTTTCATTCACCGATACATTTTGAATGCCTGGCAGATTTTTAACCTGTCTTACGACACTAAAACGGTCACCGAACTTAGTGAAGCAAGGAGCAGACAGAGCGCTAATCCTATTACCCCAACAAGAACACGGACGTTTGACATTGATATAGTTCCTTTTATAAGAGAATGAGAGTGAAATAATTAAATTTCACTTATATTTTACCGTGACAAATAATAATCTCAACTAAGACTGAGTTATCTTCATCACGGATTAATTCTCTCTTTTCTCATCTTTATTTACAAGATGTTAACGAAATCCTTTTTCTTTTTTAATCAAATCGTAAGCAACTTGGATAGCTTGTGCTTTTTGTTTTGCAATTTCCATCATCTCCGGTGGTAAACCTTTTGCAACCAATTTATCAGGATGATGTTCTCCCATTAATTTTCGATAAGCTCTTTTTATTGTTTTAACATCATCACCCTCTTTAATACCTAACACTTTATAGGCGTCAGAAAGCGTTGGGCCTTGAGTTTGTGGCTGATAATTTTGCCCTTGTTGATAATGAAAACTTTGCCCCGCCTGCATCATGGCTAATATATGTTCAAAACGGGCGCGAGAAAATCCGAGCTCATCAATAATAATAAACAGCATTTTACGTTCGTTAGGATGTAACTGCCCATCAGCAAATGCGGCTTGTAATTGAATTTCCAGAAACATCTGCAGTAAATCACGACGACCGGCACAAATTTGGCGAACACGTTGTAAGGTGGCTCTAAGTGGGAAATCAACCTCTTTACCTTCTCGAAACGCCTGTTGTGCTGCTTGACGTGCTGCCCCATGTAAATTCATTCTATCCATTAACGTACTGGCTAATGTGATATCGGTTTGTGTCACTCGTCCTTTGGATTTGGTTAAATGCCCTAAGACTTGGAATGTGGCAGCAAAGAAATAGGCTTGTCTATCACGATTATAGCGCCCACCATAGCTTAATTTACTTCTTTGTACGCCATAAAGGTGTCCTAGAAAAACCCCAATCACAATGCCCCAAAAGCCGATCCCGGCAAAACTACCGATGATAAGGCCTAATAATTTTCCCCAATAGCGCATAGACTCCTCAAATCTTCAATGCCCTGCTCACAATTTTGCATTATCATACTATTCATTTGCTTTCACACCTAACATCAAGCAAGCTCAAATAAACTTTTTCTTAAAATGATGAGGTTTTCGCTAGCTGCTTGCACAGAGATAATGCTGTTTTCGTTTAAATTGTGTTAAAGTAAAATAAGTGACCAAACGAATAGCTTTAGCGTTGTTATGCAGCACGAAATACCGCACAAGCGCGGTGTTTTTTTGTTTCTAATAAAGCTATAAACCGATTTCAACATAGAAACATCGAAAAAAGGGAACTGCTCTTTTTTCGGTTACCGTTAGAACAATGTTCAGGACGTTGGGCTAGTGTTGCATAACTCCCTGCGTTAGTTTCTCGCTATTTAGCAGTAGAAGCCACTGATGACGGAAGCACATAAATACTCATGAAAAAAAGTTATCCCACACTGCTGGCCACCTTAGTTTGGGCCACAATTTATGCTCAGCCTGCATATGCTGATCTTGCCTCTCAATGTTTACTGGGAGTCCCTGTTTATAATAAGCCATTAGTGGAAGGCGATCCTAACTCATTACCTGTCACCATTACGGCTAAGGATATGCAAGGGGAATACCCACGCATGATCCAATATAGAGGCAATGTAGACATTAAACAGGGAAATCAAACATTAAGCGCAGATAATGTTGAGTTGACCCAAACAGAAGGTGAAACACCATTAAGAATGGTCACCGCGACAGGTAATGTCTCTTATGATGATCCACAAATCATCTTAAAAGGCCCACGTGCTTGGTCTAATCTAAATAATAAAGATACTGATATCGAAGAAGGTAAATACCAAATGGTGGGCCGACAAGGCCGTGGCTACGCGAATAAAATGCAAATGCGTGGCGAAAACCGCTATACCATTATGGATAAAGGGATGTTTACCTCTTGTCTACCCGGCGACGATAGTTGGAGTGTTGTCGGCTCTGAGGTTATCTTAGATCGTGAAGAGCAAGTAGCAGAAATTTGGAATGCACGTTTTCGTGTTGCTAACGTCCCAGTCTTCTATAGTCCTTATCTGCAATTACCGATTGGCGATAAACGTCGCTCTGGTTTCTTAATTCCTAATGGTAACTATTCTCGTAGTTCTGGGTTTGACTTCCAACTGCCTTACTATTGGAATATTGCCCCTAATTATGATGCGACTATTACCACGAATTATATTAGTCGCCGTGGTTTAAAGCTCGATAATGAATTTCGTTATTTAACAAAACCGGGTCGCGGTACGATTGCGGTTGATTGGATCAACCACGACAGTCAATACAATAAAGATAAAGCAGACGAAAAAGCGGGTTATCTGGCGCGTGATTCTGCTACACGTTGGTTATTCTATTGGGGTCACAGTGGGGTGATGAACAATGTGTGGCGCTTTAATGTTGACTACACAAAAGTCAGTGATAACAAATATTTCACCGACTTTACTTCGCAATATGGTAATACCACTGATGGTTATGCGACGCAAAAACTCAGTACCGGTTATGCTCAGCAAAATTGGAATGCCACATTAACCACTAAACAGTTCCAAATTTTCTCAGATAATAAAGATGCAAGGGCTTATCGTGCTGAGCCGCAGCTTGATCTTAATTATTATAAAAATGATATTGGCCCATTTGATTTTCGTACTTATGCACAATTTGTCCGCTTTACCAGTGTCGGAGAAAACACCCCTGAAGCGAACCGTTATCATATAGAGCCAACCATTTCCTTACCTGCCTCCACTGGCTGGGCAAGCTTTAATAATGAGTTTAAATTGATGGCGACTCATTATGATCAAGATATTCCTGATGCTTATAAGAAGAAGTATCCACATCAAAAACTTGATGATAGCGTCAACCGCGTACTACCACAATTTAAGTCAGATATGAAAGTGGTATTTGAGCGCCAATATGACACTAACGATATTACGCAAACGTTAGAGCCACGAGTACAATATCTGTATGTACCGTATAAAGATCAGTCTAATATCAATAACTTTGACTCAGCGCTATTACAATCCAACTATAGCGGACTTTTCCGTGACAGAATGTACGGTGGTCTAGATCGCATTGCTTCTGCAAACCAATTAACGGCGGGTGTTACTTCACGTTTTTATGACAGTGAACTGGTTGAACGTTTTAATATTTCTGTTGGTCAAATCTATTTCTTTGAGCGTCCGAAAACAGGTTCATCGAATGAAATTATCAATAGCAAAGATGAAACCGGATCTATGGTATGGGCAGGCGATGCATATTGGCGTATTACTGATACTTTAGGTATGCGTGGTGGTTTACAATATGACCGTCGTTTAGGCAGTGTCTCTATGGGTGATGCGATTATGGAGTATCGCCGTGATAGCGACCATCTCTTACAATTGAGCTATCGTTATGTAGACCGTGATTATATTCAAGCAACACGGGTTCGCCCTTATGATGGCGGGGTCAATCAACTACCAGAATACCAAAAAGGCATTTCTCAAATTGGTGTTGTCGGCAGTTGGCCTTTAGCAGAACGTTGGGGACTGGTCGGCGCTTATTACTTTGATACCAAAGATTCAGAGCCAGTAAGCCAAATGGTTGGCTTACAATATAACACCTGTTGCTGGGCGGTAAACGTTGGTTATGAACGTAAAATTGTTGGCTGGAAAGAAGACCACAGCGATATTGACAACAAATGGTCAATCAATTTGGAACTCAGAGGCCTAAGTAACAATCATAGTTTAGGTAGTCAAAAAATGCTTGAGCGCGGTATCTTACCTTATCAAAGAGCGTTTTGATTAACCCAAACGACAAAATTGGCTGAATGAATATGTCATCGCGCAAAATGCGGAAAACACATAATGGGAAACTTATGAAAAATTGGAAAACGCTGGTTATCGGCTTAATGATCACGGTTGGTGCAGCCACCAGCACAACCACTTTTGCAGCACAAGAACTCAACCGCGTATCGGCTATCGTCAATAACGGTGTCGTTCTGGAAAGCGACGTCAATAGAATGTTACAAACGGTGCAAATGAATGCCAAAAATGCCGGGCAAGAAATGCCTGATGAGCAAGTTTTGCGCCAACAAATCTTAGAGCGCTTGGTGATGGATAACATCATCTTGCAAATGGCTCAA
>NZ_BAABMO010000034.1:0-40689 GCF_054767435.1 Proteus sp. MB838 | reverse complement strand
CTTGTTTGATGTTTGATGTTTGATGTTTGTTTTATTTCTATAGTAATAATAATATTGGTGAATAATAAACAAAATAAAAATAACATAATGCATTATTTTTATACTGCTAAAAAACAGAACATCTAAATAAAAAAGGACTACAATATAATCATAATCCTTATTGTTAATTAGAATAATATCTTTATATATCTAAAAGATCATTGTAACTTAATATACCCTCAAGTTTTATAAAGATAGTCGAATGATGGTCGTTATTGGCTGTTGAAATAGTTATTGTGGTTTTATTTGTATGAATATCATTATGTAAAACTTTTTCATTTTCATTTCCTGATAATTGTTCTACTCGTTTCATTTTTGATATATCGATTTTTTTATAATTTTGATCAACAAAAATAATTTTGTCTTCATTCGTATTAAAATCAAAAATTAAATTATAACTTTTAGCGCCTTTATAGCATAAGAAGTTAAAAGTATCATTTCCTTGTTCACCATATAATAGATTAGTACCTAATCCACAATAAAATATATCATTCCCTTCACCACCTTGAAGTTCATTTCGTCCTGCTTTTGATATCGAAAATAATAGATCATTGCCTTTACCGCCAATGAATGTATTATTTCCATAATAATCAACAAGGGTATCATCTCCATCACCACCAAAGAGTTTATCATTACCTTTATTTCCATAGAGGTAATCATTACCCATACTACCATGGAGAATATCATTACCCATACCACCATGGAGAATATCATCACCTATACCTCCATAGAGATAATCATTGCCTATATCACCATAGAGAATATCATTACCCATACCACCATAGAGGTGATCATTACCCAAACCACCATTGATAGTATCATTACCATCACCACCTATAAGTTCATTATTAGCACTATTTCCTATGATAGTATCATCGCCTTTACCACCAATAGCATTTTCAATAATCGTTTTGTAGGCAATAGAGATATTACTCCGTAACCCGCCAATATCTGAAAAGCTACCTTCATTTAGGTTAATAACTTGATTAACGGTATATAGGGAAAAGTCTAATGTATCAATTCCCCCCGAATCCCAAATACAACTTACTAATTTATCTTCTATGCTTTTTAAGGAGTAAGCGACACGTCCGGTATTAGAATGAAATCCATAGATATTATTTTCAAGGCGTGTGGTCATATTTTCGCCATAGAGCTGTTGCAATAATAATATATCTAATAGCATAAAGGTCATGGGATAAAGACCACCAAAATCAGCATGCTCTGAGGTTGGTATATCATAACCCATAACAGAATATTTCAATGAAGCTAATACATGATTTTTATCTTTATATTCTAAGTATTGCCAACTATGGCTTAGCCCGAGTGCATGACCAACTTCATGCAAAACAACTTTATAATGATATGTACCTGGCTGATATTTATTATTTTTTAGTGTTTCAATTAGAGTATTGGTTTTTTTTATTATCAGAACAGTACCATTATCTTTAAAATTGAAAGCATCACCAATATTACCTTCTGTTTTTATATAATTATCAAGATCATGTTGATGTATTATCTTATAATATTGGTGTGATGATAAATTTAAAAATATAGTTCCAGAGTATTGGTATTGTTCATCAATATTTATCTTTTTTATAGGGGTTGAATACCTGCTAGGATAGGTTGCAAAACCTCTGGTGGTATATGAAAATTCTATTGAACCATGACTAATATGAAAATCATCGTAAAAACCAAATTTTATATCGGCATCGAATTCTGGATTAGATGCAACAAACTTTGCTTGTGTTATATGGGCAATTTCATTAAGAATATCAGAAATAACTTCTTGTTGATGAGGATATATGGTTGTTTGTGTATTATAAAAATAAGGATGTATACTATTCTTATTTTTATTAATACTATTTTCTATATCCTCTATATCTTTTTCTAATTCAGCTATTCTACTTATTGAATATTTATTTCTATAATATTTTAATGAAGCGATTTCTTTTTCTTTTTTTTCCTTAAGATAGGTCAATTCATATACTTTAGCGGTATGTTTTATTGATTCTATTCTATCTTTTTCTGTTACTGAATATTTTTTATTTGAGTAATTTCTTTTTTTATCATAATCAGGAAATATATAAGTTATTTTGGTGATATTACTATGTGGTTGTTTAGGCCAACCATACATATAATTTATAACAATTTTACCATCAGGTAGATAGAAGTAAGTTGGTTTTTTTATTGAGTTAAAACTATTCATACTAAATCCTTTTACCAAAAGAGAATTTTCTATATTTCTTAATTTTATAATTAATGGATATATATATGGGAATAACTTTTATAAAACAAACTATTTATTAGTATGTTTTTAGTCGATTGCTATTAATTATTTATACGCATATTATGCTAGATTATTATTAATATAATAATTGATAGTTATTTATAGAGTAATAATTTAAATTTTTACAAATCATATGGTGAAATGTATTTATACCGCAAAGAGTTCATCGTGGTTAAATATACCGACAATCTCTATATGTACAATGGACTTATCATCGTTAGAAGATATTGAAACGTCTATGATGGTCTTGTTGGCTGGTTTGTTATAATTTAATGAAAATTCATTTTTATCTCCTGATAATTTATCAACTTTTTTCATTTTTGATATATCTATTTTTCTATAATCCCTAGTGAGCAAAGTTATTTTATCCTTGTTTTTTTCAAAATCCCAAATTGAACTATTGCTTTCAATGCCCTCATAGCAGAAAAAATTAAAGGTATCATTTCCTTGTCCACCGGTTACATTATGAGTTCCTGTGCCTAAATATATTTCATCATCACCTTCTCCCCCTTGAATGATATTTCTGCCTGGAAGCCCTCTATCCATTGATGCTACACAGATCCGATCATTACCCTTACCACCATTCAACATATTAGCACCATAATAATCAATAAGCATATCATCTCCATCATCACCATAGAGCACATCATTTCCCATTTCTCCGTATATAACATCGTTTCCAGAGCCACCATAAAATAAATCATTGCCATCACCGCCATAGAATAAATCATTGCCATCACCACCTATGAGGTTATTATCAAAAGGATTTCCTATGAGAGTATCATCACCTTTACCACCAATCGCATTTTCAATAATCGTTTTATAGGCAATAGAGATATTACTCCGTAATCCTCCAATATCTGAAAAACAGCCTTCATTGAGATTAATGACTTGATTAACGGTATATAGGGAAAAGTCTAATGTATCAATTCCACCCGCATCCCAAATACAGCTCACTAATTTATCTTCTATGCTTTTTAAAGAGTAAGCGGCGCGTCCCGTATTGGAATTAAATCCATAGGTATTATTTTCAAGGCGTGTGGTCATATTTGGGCCATAGAGATATTGTAATAATAATATATCTACTAGCATAAAGGTCATAGGATAAAGACCGCCAAAATCTGCATCTTTAATATCAGCAAATCCCATGCCCATAACTGTATATTTATATGTTTCAATTGCACTATTTTTTATATTTTTCAAATATGCATCTATGTGCTCTAGCCCTAGTGCATGACCTAATTCATGCAAAAAAACATAATATATTTGTGATCCTAGTTTGTGTTTACTTTTCATTGTTTCGTTGAGTAACACATCCGTACTTTTTATTATAGCAACTTGATTATTATCATGGTAATTATATAAATCGCCGATATTGGCCTCATTTTCTATATATTTATCAAGATTATCCCGTTTGACCCATTGATAAAAATCATGAGAAGCTAAATTAATAAATATGCTCTCAGAGAAATCATAACTTTCATTTTGCCCGATCTCTTTTATAGGTGTACCATTATAGTTAGGCTTACTAGCAAAGCCTACTGTTTCTCTCGTCATATAATAACCAGTTGCAAACTGCTTGTAATAGCCAAACTTTAAATTGGCATTTTTTTGTATAGGTACTCTAGTAAAAGTAAGGTCTGCGAAATCTGAAGCCAATTGTAAAATTTCTGTGACAACTTCTTGTTGATGAGGAAATATCGTCATTGTTGTAACGGAAAAATATAAAGGTATGCCTTTTTTTATCTCGTATCTTCTCTCGGTCTTTAATTTTATATCTTCATTTATTTCCTGAATTCTTTTTTTGGGATCCTCACTATCTTTAATGGCTTCTAGTTCTTTTTTTCTTTCCTTTATTTCATAATCTAATTTGTAATACTCTGCGATATTCTTTAGCGTTTCTTTTTTTTGACTTTCTGTTATCGGGTATTTCTTTCTTATATTTTCTGACCGATCACTGTAATTAGGAAATGTATAGGTGAGATGTGTTGTTCCATCTGTTGAATTTTTAGGCCAGCCAGATATAACCCCTGTTGATATAATCCCTTCAGATAAATAGAAAACAGTCGGTTTTTTAGTGTTTTTTATTAATTCCATATAATATCCTTTATTATTTAAAAATAAACTATTTGTGTGCTTATTATAAATGGTTTGCATTTTTATTATTTAATAATTTGCTAATTATTGTGTTTTTAATTTTTTATTTCTTTTTGAAAAAACACATGTCAGTATTTTGTTACATTATTATGTTGTTATATTATTAGTTGATTGTATTGTTAATAAGATAATATGTTTCCTGTTAAATAGAAAAGGCACTGCAATATGATTACAGTGCCTTTTCTATTTATTATTATTATGATAGTTCCCTGGTGAGGCTATCTTTTTGATAACACCTAATTTAAAACCTAATTTATGTTATCAGCTAGGTACTACTGCGATTTGTTTGATTTCTATGTGAAGAAGGTAATATTTTTTATTATCTATTTCCTTTAAACTATATATGGCTAAATTATTTGATGTCTATTTTTTATACATATTCTTTATCTTTGGTGGAGCAATAATAAAATGTCTTATATATCAAGAGAAAAGATAGATTACTTGTCCATTGGTCATCGACTGCGTGCTTATCGTATTGCCTCCTCATTAAAAGCTGAAGATGTAGCTGAAAGTTTAGGGATCTCCCGTGCCGCTGTCTATCGATTAGAAAAGGGTGAAATCGTTAAAATTGAGACATTAGATAATCTTGCTCGATTACTTAACACCTCATTAAGTAGCTTGTTAGGTATTAATACGGAGTATTACTCTAGCGCTAATGGTTTTTTTGAACGAATGCGCCAACTTGAAACACAATCTTCCCATATTTATACCCATTTCGAACCCTTTTCTTATTTATTAACCTCTGATTGTTATGATAAAACGCTTGTCGAAATGTTAACAGAAGCCTCTCCTGAAAATGCGCTAACAAAGAAGCAACAAGAAGTTTTATCTATTTTAAAAGAGCGTAAAAAGCATCAATCATTACACTCACCGCATATTTATAATTTAATTAGTCAACAGCAAATCGAAAAATTTCTTTATGTTGGTATGCTAGGCTCTGTTAATGTAAGTAAAGCCATTCAACAAGAAAGAAAACAACGCGCAAAACAAGAAATCAGCCATTTAATTGAAAAGTTAGAGCAAAAAAATAGTCATCTTAATATTGCGATTATTTCAGATACGATGCCATCTTTAACCTTTCAATTGTTTTATCAAAACAAAGCACCTCTCTCTTTAGCGGTTAGTCCATTTCGTTTAGGTGAATTTCCTAATGTAAGTACGGGTATTGCGACAGTATCTTCATCAACAGAAGCAATATTCCAATATCAATCTCTGTTTGATACGTTATGGGCAAAAGCAATAAAAAATGATGATGCCATTACACGCTTAAAAGAGATTATCAGTCATTATTGATTAGCTAGAACACCTAATGTTTCCGCTAAGATATCTGCAGCTATTGCAATATCACTAAACTCCGTAAATTCATCTGGGTGATGACTAATCCCCGCAACAGAGGGGGTAAAAATCATCGCTGTCGGGTATAAAGATGCCATATTCATTGAGTCATGACCGGCACCACTTAACATAGTCATATAATTGATATCGTGTTTTTGACAAATATTTTCAATAACTTGGCAAATTGAGTCATCCAGTTTTACTGGTGATTCAGCCGAAATAGGTTGCACTATTATTTTTACACCAAAATCTTTTTCTGCTTTCTCAACACTGTTTGTTAAACGCTGTACAACACGTTGAATACTGTCCGTATCAATACCACGAATATCCACGGAGAATTTTACTTGCCCTGGAATAACGTTCATCGAGTTTGGTATGACATTAAGTTTACCAATGGTACCTACGGTGCCGTATACCGCTTCCGTACAGGCAGCATGATTGATATCAGTAATAATACCCGCACTCGCCACTAACGCATCTTGACGTTGATACATTGGCGTTGCACCAGAGTGGTCTGCATGGCCATTTACGGTGACTGAAAAGCGTGTTGGCGCAGCGATACCATTGACAATTCCAATTGTTTTTTGATCGTTTTCTAGACGTTTACCTTGTTCAATATGTAATTCAACAAATGCACTATAACGGTCTGATTTAAGTAAACATTGATCTAAGTTTTCATGCTGATAACCAAGGGATTTTAAAACATCAAAGAAATTATTACCTTCATCATCTCTATTTTGTTCCCATCGAGTACGGTCAATTTTTCCTGTTAGCACTTTACTTCCGATACATGAAAACCCAAATCGGCTCGATTCTTCTGCTCGGAATACAATTAACTCTAGATCACGTTTCAGTTGTTGTGGTTTGTATTGCATCAAAGCATAAAAACCAGCAATAACTCCTAAGGCGCCATCATAAGCGCCCCCTTGGGGAACGGTATCAAGGTGAGAGCCTGTTCCTACGGCGGGTAATGTTCTATCTTGCCCCGGTAAGCGAGCGTAGAGTGTGCCAATACCGTCACGATAGACTTCAAGGCCTGCCTCTTTCATTACACTAGCAAGATAGAGATGGGCTGCTTCATCTTCTTCGCTATAGGCAATACGTGTTATCCCTTTGTCATGGTTATCTTTTTTATAAATTTGCATTGTTTCAATTAATGTTTTCATATCATTAATTGAAAAGTCTGTTGCTGTAATTGGTTGAGTCATAAGGTTATTCTCCGGTGTTTTCTGTAAAACTGTCTAAAAAATGAGACAAATAAAAGATTAAAAAAGCCATCTTTTATAGATGGTCTGCTATTTTTATAATCGTTACTTATTATATTTACTTCTCAGAATTTATTTCGTCAATGGTAAATAAGAGGGATTTTATATTCTGTGAGATAGGGCGTAATTAAAAAGAGATATATTTCTGACTTATTTCATAAATGAATCATTATTGTGTTAAAGATGTTATAAAAGATAAATAAAATAAGATGTTGTACTGATATTAATCTTTCTTATTTTTAATATAAATGAAAATTATTCTCACGGGGTATATTGGATGATATTCTCATCCAATATATTAATAATTAAATCTAGAAGAAGTATTTAAAACGTGCTCTTACACCATAACGATCTTTATCGCTATTTTCTATTTCAATATCTTTACCATTAATAACAGAATAATATGCACCTAAATAGATTTTAAAATTATCCATATCTAAAATATTAGGTAATTCATATGAGGAATAGAGAGTGTGGATATTATATTTCCCTGGGCCAAATATAATATCATTATTGTTATCATCATCACTATTAATAGTATATGACTTAATATTATTATGGGCATAGATATAGCCTAATTGTAATTTACGCCATAAAATATTAGTACCTGTTGTAAAGTCGTTCTCATCGTTAGCGTCTAAATAAGCGGTATTCCAATTTATTGTGACACCATTTTCAGGATTTTGTTGTAGATTGCTCCAGCCTAAAGTTAATCCATAACCGTTGCGTTTGGATTGATCTCTAAATTCACCCGTTTTTTTATCATCATAACCATAAGCATTATTGATAATATTTTTTTCTAAGGCTACAGCAACTTTAAAATTATTGTTATTCCATGCAATAACTGGGCGAAAATAAATAACATTTTTATTATTATATAGTTTATTTCCGTGATATTCCTTGTTAGCAAAAATAGACGTTCCATCTTCAATTAATAAATTAGTTTCAAAATACCAATTATTATATTGGCTATTAAACATCATGCTACCACCGCTATTGCTTCTCCCTCGACCTTCTTTCATCATGTAGATATAACCAAAGCCATCACTATAAGTATCATTTGCAGTGTTGCCTGAATATTCAACAAAAGTATCTTGATTAAGCGGGAACATGTCATAAGCTTCATAACGACCTAACTTAAATTGCCAACGCTCTTTTTTACCAAAATAAAAAGCGGCATCGTCGAGAGATACCTTACCATCAATATTTGCCAGAGGTTGAACAGTGAAGCCTGCATAATTTTTATTATCTAACAGACGCTCTCCGTCTAAGCCAATTAATATACGCCCATTGATCCCCCATTTATCATAATCGCCATAGTCTTTTTCTTTACCTGAGCGCATGTTAATGGAGGTTAGCTGACCTTTTTTACTTGCAATATCTGTATTAAATTCAACATCACCATATAACTTGAGTTTTCCATAACCGGTATTTGTTTCTATCAGCGATGACGGTGGCGCAGTTATAGTTTCGCTAGTTTGTGATAGATTGTTATTAAGCGCCTGATTTTGTTTTAACGCATTTTCTAACTTAGCGGCACGTTGCTCTGCTAACTCAGCTCTTTTTTCAGCGGCTAACGTTCTCTCTTCTAGTCGAGCTAAACGTTGTTCTATCGATAATTCATTTGTATTGGCGTGAGCAATTGTCGGCACGGCAATGCCGATACAAGTCGCTATCGCAAGGTGTTTGATGTTCATTGTTTATTCCTTATATCGGGAATAATGGAGGTTTATTATCCCCATGTTTTTTTATTAAAAAAGTGAATGAATATCTATTTCAGTTAATGAGTGAACAGCTAAATCTGCTTCTGGTAAGGGGCCGTCAGCAGTAACGCCAATTGCATACATGCCCGCTTGTTTAATCGATTGTATTCCAGCAATCGAGTCTTCAAATCCGATACATAAATGTGGTGGAATGTGAATAAACTCAGCCGCACGCAAAAATATTTCAGGATCGGGCTTGCCTTTTTTGAGTGTTTTAGGATCAACAATTGCCTTAAAATAATGCTTAATGCCTAATTTTTCTAATATGGTTGGGGCATTTTCTGAAGCTGATGCAATAGCACAAGGAATGTGATTATTGTTTGCTTGTTCTATTAGATCTAAAACACCCGGTAAAATATCTTTTGGAGTAATATTATTTAATAACTCAAGATAATATTTATTTTTTGTTTCTGTTAATGATTTTTTTTCATCCGCAGAATAAACATCACTTTTATTACCATGAGATAAAATAAGCTCTAATGACTCAATTCGACTTATTCCTTTTAATAAATGGTTAAACTCTTTGTCAAAATCAATTCCTATTTCATTAGATAGTTTTTTCCACGCAATATAGTGGTAATTGGCGGTATCAACAATTACGCCATCCAGATCAAAAATAAGACCTTTAGTCATTTTGCGTGTCTCCATTTAACTTTAATACTAATAACGTATTGGCGGTTAGCTTATGCGTTTGATGGTTAATTAAAATAGTACTGGGCTTATCACTTAAAATACTAATTTCTTTATGACTGAGATTAATTTGATATAAAGTAGAGCGATGCAATAATTTAAAGCTTAGTTTTTGCCATTGTTGAGGGAGTGAAGGGGTGATGGTCAACATATCCTGACGAATATCAACACCGGCATAAGCCATGATGGTGGTATTTAATGTTGCCGCCATGACACCAGTATGAATACCTTCGGCAGTTGTTCCACCTTGAATATCATTATAATCTGAATAAAGAGCATCTTGATAAAGTTGCCATGACAAATCATGTAACTGTATTTGTTCTGCGAGATAAGCATGGACAATGCGTGACAGTGTGGAACCATGAGAGGTTCTTTCTAAATAGTAATGTAGATTTTTTTCAGCAAAGTGCTTAGAAACTGAATAACCAAGAGAGGTAATTAGGGAATGTACGGTTTGCTTATCTAAGTTATTAAATAACATCAGGGTATCTGCTTGTTTAGCTACTTTGTAATCATCGGCAGATTTATTTTCTTTACGCAAAATTCTATCCATACGATAGATATTGCCGTATTTTTTTCGATAGCTTTCCCAATCCAGATCTTTTAATTGAAAATAACCTGAGAACTGTTCAATAATTTCATGAGCATCAATATTGATAGCAATACGATTTTTAACTTCTTGTATTTTATTGAAAACGCTAGATTGGCTGTTTAGCTGTTGTAATTTTTTAGAAAAACGATCATTGTTTATGAACATCTCTATTTGATTAAACAACCAAACCACCATTAAATTAGTGTATGCGTTATCTTTTAAGCCACCTTCAAGTGAGTCTGCGTATTTCTCATGAAATTCATCCGGCCCCATAACTCCATTAATATGAAAACGTTGATCGCCTTCATCCCACTGACATTGGTCTAACCAGAACAAGGTAATGTCATTGAGTAGTTCAAGTCCATACTGTTCCATAAATTGGTGATCATGAGTATTTAGCCAATATAGCCACACATTATAGGCAATCGCTAATGAGACATGACGTTGACGACAACTGTGGTCGGCATCCCATTGCCCTGATAAGGGGTTTAAATGCAGTGTCTGGGTTTGCTCACTACCATCATGCCCTGATTGCCAAGGGAACATAGCACCTTGAAATCCTTCTGCTCGTGCCGCAAGACGCGCAGCAGGTAGCCTGTGGTAACGATATAGTAATAGTTGGCGTGCGGTTTCAGGGAGGTGCATAATATAAAATGGCAGAATAAAGATCTCATCCCAGAAAATATGGCCTCGATAGGCTTCCCCGTGTAACCCTCGGGCGGTGACTGAAACATCTAATTGATGTTGCTGATTGCTAAATGGTGATGCGGATGACAGTAAATGGAAGGTATGTAAGCGTAGTAATTTTTGGGTCATCAGATCGCCAGAAATCGAGATATCGGCACTATCCCATAACGTTTGCCACGCTTTTTGGCTATTTATCAATTGGCTGTGTAAAGGTTGTTGTTCCCAATTAACCACATCTTGCCATGAGTCTGGGTAAGCCGTAGAGGTTGTTACAGCAACACATTTTTCAAGTTGATAGGTGGTATTTTGTTGAGCGTTGAAGGTGATGGTTTGTTCAACAAGCGTATCTGAAACATGACAAACAATATCTTCATTTGCAAAGAAATCACCACTTATTGTTGACGATAATCCGATCCCTATTTTTGACTGATCTGTTTGAGCTAATATAAATGCGTGTTGCTTATTCGCTCCAGTTTGTAACACATGATAATGATGGGGATTAAGGCTACGGTAGCGTTGTACACCGTAATTATAAGTATTTCCTTCTAGGCGAGTTATAACCGTTATCTCACCTGAGAAATTTAATGGTTTAAAGGTATATAAAATGGCGTAATGTGACATATCAGCCATATTGGCAAATTTTGTACAATGAATATCAAGTTGCTGTCCTTCAGGGGTTTCTACACGCCATTGGCTAGTGAATACACCCGTTTTTAAATCTAATTGACGTGTTAAATGGTGTGTTATCAGTTGCTTTGGATGAAGATATTCTCCCTTACCAATTTTAAGAGAAATAAATTGTCCATTAGGTGCATTAACAAAATCTTCATTAATCACCTGATGGTTTTCTATTTGTGAACTTGCTTGATTATATAGGCCAGCAATATAGGTAGCGGGGTAGTGCTCATCACTTATAGTCATTTCGGGCAAAGTTCCTCTTAACCCAATATAACCATTGGCCGTAGTTAAGAGAGACTCTTGGCAATATTCATCTTTTCCTGTTTCTAAGCCTGAATATTCAATTGACCAAGCAAAGTTATTGGCAACTGTAACCATTTTTTCTTCTAAATCATGATGATGTTCAAGCTGCGCTTTATTGATATAAATAAAAGGTTTATTAAATATTTCAGTAAAGAAATTTGATAAATTTATTACTTTATTATCAATGGTTTTAATAATAGCGCTATCCGATTTATTACTTGTCGAATATATCAAACCACCTTGAGCAGAGTTAAATTTATGATTAATAGCTTTAGCCATATTTAGCCAATCAAGGTAATGGCTATTTGTGGTATTAAATGAATAATGGCTTTTTTCTGAAAGATATTTAATGGTGATATCAGTATCAGAAAGAATAACAGAGATATAATTCATGTTTAACCTTTAGTTTGAGATTAAATTAATCGACTTGCAAGGTGCCTGCTTTTTCTTTATAGCGATAGACCAGAATGGTTAATCCAATAGGGACGACAATAGCCACAATCATTGCTAATAAATAAACTAACCAATAAGTAGGTTGGATAGATAAAATACCGGGTAATCCGCCGACACCAATACCATTAGATAGCACATTATTTAATCCACAAATCAAACCCGCTAGCGCAGCGCCAATCATGGCGCACAGCATAGGAAAGCCATATTTTAAGTTGACGCCATACATGGCCGGCTCTGTCACACCTAAATAAGCAGAGATAGCTGCCGGAATAGTAATTTCTTGTTCATTTAATTTGCGGCTAACGATAATAATGCCTACAACGGCGGATGCTTGAGCAATATTAGACAGAGCGATAATCGGCCAAATAGGTGTACCGCCATAACTTTGAGTCATTTGTAAATCTATCGCTAACGTTGTGTGATGTAAGCCGGTGATCACCATGGGGGAATAGAAAAAGGCAAAAATAGTTGAACCAATAGGGGCAAAATCACCTAACATTAAAAACTTGATCAGTTGGGCGAGACCATCACCTATGCTTCTACCGATAGGGCCTAAAATAACATGGGCAACAAAAACGGCGACAATAAGGGTTACAATCGGCACAATAACTAATTTTAGGTAATCAGGGATAAAACGACGTAATTTAGTCTCAAACCATCCCAGAAATAGTCCCGCTAAAATCGAAGGGATCACTTGGGCTTGATAACCTACTTTCTCAATAGTAAATAAACCAAAATTCCAAACTTCAGGAAGTTGTGAACCTAAATTGTAAGCATTCATTAGCTGTGGAGAAACTAAGGTTATACCTAGTACGATACCTAGTGCAGGTGTACCGCCCATCTTTTTTACACTCGACCAGCAAATACTTACAGGCAGAAAATGGAAGATGGCTTCACAAGGTAACCAGAGAAAATCATATATTGGTGTTAACCAAGGATAAAAATAAGTGAGGGGTTTATTATCTGATATAGGCATTTCGCCAATAACATTTCTTAATCCTAACAATAAACCGCCGCAAATTAAGATAGGTAATAATGGAACAAAAATTTCGGCTAAATTGGCAATCAGCTTTTGCCAGGATCCCATATTCTTTTTCGCGTCAGATTTTATATCATCTTTAGATTTAGCTTTTAATGAAAGCTTATCAATTAATAATTTATAGTAGATATCAACATCCATACCAACAATAACTTGAAATTGACCCGCATTATTAAAACAGCCTTTAACAAAAGATATTTTTTTAATTTTATCTATATCAGCGAGATTGGGATCATTCAGAACAAAACGTAATCTGGTTAGACAGTGTGAAACGCTAATAACATTATCTGAACCTCCAACAAGAGTAATTAACTCTTCAATGGCTTGGTTGTTTTGAGGTATCGACATATTAATATTCTCATAATAGTAGGGTTATTTTTAATATATCGAGATCTTTCTTTTTATCCAATGGGAACGTTCCCATAACAAGATAAAGATCACAGTTAATGATCATTAATTTATTTGATCATGGGTTTAAGTCATGACTTGATATAATGATTTTTTGTGCAGGAATATTTTTTTCTAGCATTTGTATCAATATGTTAGCAGCTTCTTGTCCACTTTCTCTAAAACCTAATCGATAGAATTTAGTTTGAGGAAATAAAAAGGTGAGTAGATCATTACGACCGATGCAGGCCACCTCAATATGATCTATTTTCTGTTCGGCTAAATATTTTTGTACACCAAAGGCCAGAGAGTCGGTCGCACATAAAATAGCTTGAGGCTTGCTTGCTAATGCTTGTTTGGCAAGTAAATAGCCACTTTGATAATTAAGTTCACCAAGTTGAGCTTGAGATATTAATTGATGTTGCTGGCAATATTGAAGATAAGTTTGATAACGTAATAAACCCGTTGTTTCATCATTAATTTGGATCCCGATAAAACTTATATGTTGATAATGTTTGTCTTGATGGAAATAATGCATTAAAGCGTTAACAGCTCGTTCATCGTCATGACAAATGGAAACAAAACCTTCTAGTGGCCTTGCTATAACAACCATTTTTTGTTTCCAACTTGCTAAGTTAGCCGCATTGATCCCTGAAAATGCAAATAATATTACGCCATCGATTTTCTGGTGGGCGAGCATTTTTAAGTTTTCTTCTACTTTGGCTTGGCTAAATTGGCTTTCTAAAATAATAGGATCAATGTTGTTTTGATAAAGGATCGGTAATATGGCACTAACCGCTTGATTTTCTGCATAAGAATCCAGGCGAGTGACGATAATACCAAAAGAACGATTAGAGTATCCCCGCATTGCTCGTGCAGATTTTGACGGCGTGAATTTATATTTCTCAATAATTGAGTTAACTTTTTTCCTTGTTTCTTCATTAACCATAGGATCTTGATTAAGTACTCTTGAAACAGTCGATTTGCCCACACCACAAAGTTTGGCTATATCATTGATTGTTAACTTTTTTTTATTAGTATCTGTCATGAGCGTTTTTCTGTATTTATCTGCTGTGTGATAAAGTTATTGTAGTTTTAGCAGGTTGTTTTCCACAAGTGATTCTTTTACTGTTTGATTTAGTCTAAAAATTGTACGCAGATACTACCACAATCGTAAAAAAGAGAATTTTATATTTGTCTTTTTTGTATACTAATAACAATAAAATGAGTATACATTGTTAGATGAGAATAAATAACCACCATCGTTTTGACTAAAAACAGAAAGACTTCTTTGCCAACCTTCTTTTACATATAAATTGGGAATTATTTTATTGATAATTTCACTGTTATTATCGTTAATAAGGATCTGTGTAGATGCTAGCTTGTAGCTAGTTTTCAGTTTGGTTATATCAAAAAAAGATTTTCTATATACTGGGATCAAATCGCCGTTATAATCAATAACACCTCGAATACTTGCCCATCCTTGCTCCTCCCCTAAAGTAAACATTAATTCTAAATTAGCTTTAGTATCCTCTTTATCATAAATAATTAACTTTGCTTCACAATTTATTACATTTTCTTTTTCTTGATTGAAGTAAAAACTAAAATAAATCATTAAACTTAAAATGATAACTAATACACTAATAGCACTATATTTTTTCATTTTTTATTATCCAATACATAAATAGATACACATTGATTATGCAAGAAATTAATAGGACTAAACTTTTTTTTACATAATATTAATGATGTTCGTGAATAAGAATCACTTTCAGTTATATAGATGAAGTTATAATCTGAATAACTAGAAATATAATTATCAATTAAATTTTCTTTTTCCTCATTTAATATTTCTTTATTACAAAATAAATTATATTTTTTATATGTTCCGCAGTTACTATAGTTATATAATTTATGTTTTCTACTATCTAGGTAATTAAAAGTAAAAATAACAACAAAAAATAAGACTATCAATGTAAATATAATAATAAATAATTTCTTTTTTGATAAAGATATGCTTGTTTTTTTTATTGATGATAAAGAATGATCTTTATTATTAATATTCGTATTTATATCTTCTTCTATTTCTTTTTTTATGTGAGGAATATCACTAATTTTATGTTCATTGATTAATTTTATATCTTGAATATTATTGTCAGATAGTTTTTCAATACTAATATTGTGATTAATGATATACCCTTTTCGAGGAACGGTGATGACAATCTCATCATCGATATCTAGCTCATTAAATGCTTTTCTTAATAAAAGAATATTTTGATAGAAAGCGCTATTAGTTATAAATTTTTCTTTATCTCCCCAGCCAATTCTAAATAATTCTCGTTGCGTAACTAATTCATTAACGGTAATAAGATGTATTAGCATTTTAGATGAAGGTGCTAAAATTTTCTTTTCTTTATTGAGTTTTTTTGAAAATAATAAATTTTTATCGCTATAAAATATAATGTCATCATTAATTAGATACATAGTGCCGCCAATACGTCATTTGGATATTTATTCTTCTTAACACTAGAAAAGGAGTATTTTTTATATATAAAGCTAAAAAATTATTTTTTCAAGTTAAAAAAACTAAAAAATTTGTTTATCGCATTTTAATACATTTAAATAACAATTAGAAACTTACTGGTAACAAATAAAGCAAGATATCTATTTATTTATTCGTATAGATTAACTATGTGAATTTTATTATTTAATATTATAAGTCTCTATAATCTTTAGGAATTACCATTATTTAAATTTATTTATAATGGGGGTGTTACTCAGGGAATTAGTGGAAAGCTTTTATAAATAAATTGGTATTGGAATTAAATTTATTTAAAATGAGTAAAATCACTTCTAAAATTAAAGTTAAATAAATCAATTAAGTTGATTTTGGTTTTTATCTAACATATTGATATTTATGTTGTTTTTTGTGAATTTTATGAGTTTTGTAGTTTTTTTGCTAACACGCATTGTAATAACTCATGTAGCATTTATTGCATCAACAACATTGCGAAACAAAGTTAAAAGTTAGTTTTAATAAAATACAATCATAAAGCAGTAACTGGCATGCTCGTATTTTAGCATGATATATCCCATTTTTATAAAGCTAATAGAAAATAGATTATGGAAAGAGAAAAATACGAAATTGATAAAACTTACGATACTAAAGCTATTCATCAATACTTAGGGAAAGAGATCCGTTCAAAAAGAAAAGCGATAGGACTAACAGGTGAAGATTTAGCTAAAAAGTTAAATGTCAGTCAACAGCAGGTATCTAGATATGAAACAGCAGAGTCAAAAATAAGCTTTGAGAAGCTATTGTTAATATCTGATGTTCTAGATCTTAATATTCAATATCTATTAAAAGTTATCATTAGTGATAAATTTAAAATTATTTCTGATGATTAGCTTTAAATTAAATTCTATGGACAAGATTTCAATATGGATATTTATATTTTTAATAGGGATGCGTGAATAAGGATATTCTTTTATGAGATAGCCTATCTCAATGTCGGTAAATACTAAAATAGTCAAATATAAAGGAAATGATGTATGAAATTTAATAAAATAGCATTAACTGTTCTATTAGCTACTTCCGCTATTTCTTTAAATGCTATGGCTGATAATTCTAATACAGGTGTTATCAAGTTTAGTGGTACTGTTGTAAATACTCCATGTAATATTGATCAAGAATCATTAGAGCAAGATGTTAAGTTTGGCCAGTTATCTCGCAAATCATTAGAATCTGGTCAGGCCGCGGAGAAGGAGTTTTCTATAAAATTTACTAATTGTAATTTTGATGAGTTTAGTAAAGATGCTTCAGGTAACCCTGTACCAGTTAAAACCATGAATATGGTATTTACTGGTCAAAATTATGCTGATGCGGGTAAAACATTGTTAGCGACATCTACAGGAAATACAAATAATTTAGGTATTGCAATCGATGGTTTTGAATTTGGTAAGCCAACAGATGTTCTATCACGAATTGTTAATAAAATTGGTGATAATACTTTAACATTTAAAGCATTAGCAAAAGTCGTCGATCCATCTAAAGAGGTGGTAGAAGGTACATTTAGCGCGATCTCTAATTTCCGCATTACTTACGAATAATTTAATTAAGCTCCACCAATAGCACTATATATTAGTGGAGCTATTTTTATTTTAATAGAAAAGGTAATAGTAATGGAGATCTTTTTATATAAATACTGCCATAATTTAATAACTATTCTCATGAGTGTTTTTTCATTTTTTATAAATGCCCAAGCGAATGAATTAAATTATCGCTATGAAGGGATCACCTATATGTCAGGTTCTATCATATCAACACCATGTTCTATTGTTATGTCAAATCAATATCAGGTGATTGATTTCTCTTCGTTGACTATCCCCATGCTTTCTTCTGATATTTTCTTAGAAGAAAAAGAAAAACCTCTGACTATTGAATTAATAAATTGTGGTAATTTGTTTTCTACTATCGATAGTAAGACTTGGAATATCCAATTTAATGGATATGTTTCATCGAATTTAGATTCTTTTTTATTAACAGGACCTTCACGAGGGCTAAGTATATCTATATTGGATAAAGACAAAAGTTTAATTTATCCAAATAAAATCTATTCATTAAAAAATAGTGTATTACGAACAAGTAATAAACAAGATCGACTTTATTTACAGTTTTTTTTACAGTTAGGATTGACTGGGGAATATATTCAAGCTGGTGATTATCAAGGAATAATAAGTTTCTTTATAGATTACCAGTAATATTTTATATGTAAATTTATTAAAAGTATAATATTTCTATGATGGATAAATATGATTATGCTCAATATTAAAAAAATAAGGATCTTTGTCGCTTTGGTCATTAGTATTAATTCTATGTGCACACATGCGATAGAGTTTAATACCGATGTACTGGATGCCGTAGATGTTGAAAATATTGATATTAGTCAGTTTTCTAACGTGGGATATATTATGCCTGGAGAGTATGAGCTTTCAATAATAAAAAATGGACAAAGCTTAGGTGAACAACAGAAAATTAAAGTGATACCTAATATAGATATTTTTCAACAACCATTTCATGCTATTTGTTTACCTAAAAATATTCTAGAGCTATTAGATTTAAAGGATTCATCTAAAAAATTAGTTAATTATTATGATAGTAATCAATGTATTGATCTTTCTAATTTAACGGGCAGTCAGATGAATATTGACTTATCCAGCTTATCTCTTAAATTAACCATCCCACAATATTGGTTAGAATATCAAGATAGTTATTGGGTACCTCCTGCTCATTGGGAGGAGGGGATTAATGGTGCATTTATTGATTATAGCGCAAATGTTTTAGCTACAGAGTATGCAAATAATGATAAGCAAATTTATTTATCGACTAATGGTACTGCTGGAATAAATTTAGGTGCATGGCGTTTTAGAGGTGATTACAGTGCGACTTATCAAAGAAATAAAGAGAAAAATAGCCAATATGAAAATCGTACTTTTGATTTTAATCGATTGTATGCGTTTATCTCATTAAAGAAATTAGCATCTCTGCTTTCTGTTGGTGAAAATTATTTTTATTCGGATATTTTTGAGTCTTGGCAATATAGTGGTATTTCTTTAGAAAGTGATGACAGAATGTTACCTCCTAAATTGGTAGGGTATGCGCCTGAAATCACAGGCGTAGCAAATACGAATGCGACAGTCACAGTTCGTAATAAAGATAGGATATTATTAGAAACGACAGTACCGCCGGGACCATTTCGTATCCAAACGCTAGACAGTGGTGTGAAAGGTGTTTTAGATGTAACAATCCGAGAAGAAGATGGTGAAGAACGTCAGTTTAGTTTAAATACAGCATCATTACCTTATTTAACTAGGCCAGGTAGATTGGTTTATAAATTAGTGATGGGGAAAACACGTTATGATAATCATCGGGTGACTGGTTCTCCAGTTATTGGTGGTGAATTCTCTTATGGCTTAAATAATGCTTGGTCCTTATATGGTGGTTCTCAATTAAATAAGAATTATAAATCTTTCGCAATAGGTATAGGGCGTGATTTATTTAAATTTGGTGCATTATCATTAGATATTACACAATCGATTTCTCGATTATCAGATTGGAAAATACAAGGACGCTCTTATCGATTAAATTATGCCAAATCTTTTGATGATATTCGTACAGATATAACATTTGCTGGATATCGCTTTACTGATAGAAATTATCGTACATTGAGTCAATTTATGGATGAAAAGAGAACAGGATATACAGGACTTTCACCGAAAGAAAATTATCAGGTCTATTTAAATAAATATTTTGATAAATTTAGTATATCGCTAAATTATCAATATAGTACATATTGGCGGGATAATAATCAGAGTCAATATGGAGTATATGCAAGTACAAATATTAATTTACCTTGGCTATCAACTCATGATGTCAATTTATCATTATCTGCAACAAGAACTGAGCGAGGAACTGGATATCAAGATGATGCTATAAATTTATATTTATCTATTCCATTACATAATAATCAAAGCATTAGTTATTCAGAAAACTACTCTCGCTCGGGTGGTTATAACCAATATAGCCATAATATTGGTTATAACAGATATGGCGATACTGATAATTATAATATTAGTCTTGGTTATAATAATGGCAATAACTTAAATAGCCAATCTAGCATCAGTGGATATTATTCTAAAAACTTATCACAGGCTGATATGACGGTGAATGCTAGTTATGTTCCTCATTTGTATCGTAGTTTTGGAGGATCTATGAATAGCGGTATGACGATAACTTCTCATGGTGTTGCATTACATAGATCTTCTAATGGTGATACTAGAATTATGATTGAAACACCTGGAGTAAGCGGTGTCCCTCTTGATAATGGAATAATATCGACAAACTTTATGGGACTTGCAGTTATTCCTACGGTAAGTAGTTATAGAAAAACAACGACAACTATTAATACCAGTAAATTACCAGATAATTTAGATACATTGGGAGCATCGACAGATATTACGTTAACTAAAGGGGCAATAGGTTATCGAAAATTAGAAGTAATGAAAGGTGAAAAATTGTTTGTTGTTATTAAATTAAATAATGGTAAAACACCGCCTTTTGGCGCTAGCGTTCGTAATGAGCAAAACAGAGAGCTGGGTATTATTGGGGAAGATGGAGTGACTTGGATAGTGGGTGTTTCACCACAAGAGAAACTATCTGTTTACTGGAATGGTGAAAAGCAATGTTATTTAGAATTACCAAACACGCTTGATCCAACCGCTAATATGTTGTTATTACCATGTACTTTAACTTATTAAAATTATAAGGAATTATATGAAATATTCTACTTTAGCAATGCTAATTATTAAAATGGTTATTACAACTTGCTTGACAATATCTTTTTTTTCATATGGAGCAGTTACTTTAGATCGTACTCGAATAATATTTCCAGGGAATGAAAATGCTGTAAATATTACTATTATTAATGATAACCCAGAAGAGGCTTATTTAGCACAAAGTTGGATTGAAGATATTAATGGCAATAAATTAACTAAAGGAGCAATATTGGCAACGCCACCATTACAACGGGTTGAGCCTAAAAGAAATAGCCTCGTTAGATTAAGTAAAACGCCGGAAATTGCTAATCTGCCTAAAGATAGAGAATCTATTTTCTATTTTAATTTACGTGAAGTTCCACCTAAATCAAAAAGTGCTAATACCTTACAAATTGCACTACAATCTCGTGTCAAGCTATTTTATAGGCCTGAGGGTATTTTAAACGAAGCTGAGACTAAATGGCCACATAAAATTACTTTAACAAGAATTAGTAAAGGCTATATCATTAATAATGAAACACCATTTTATTTAACCGTAATAGGTATTGGTGATGATAAAGGTAGTGCTGAAAATAGTGATTTTAAAGTGATTATGGTAGAGCCAAAGTCGCAAGAGGAAATTATCGCTAAATTTATAAAAAAACCACATCTAACTTATATTAATGATTATGGTGGAAAACCAACTTTAGTATTTAATTGTCAAGATGATACTTGTAAAGTTATTGATGAAAAATAGTTATTATAAACAGGTGAATAAAAATGAATAAATTATATTGCATTAAAAATAATTTAATTATGTTTTTATTAATGGTTATATTTTATTATTCATTTAATTTATCTGCTTATGCATGGACTATTGATGCAGCAACAAAGTCAGATTATCAACATGAGCATAAGGGGATCATATTAGTAAAATTAGCTATCAATGCTTCACCTTGTCAATCTGAATATAGTTTTATAAAAGAAAAAAACACTAGTTTTTTATTTAGTGAACAAAAATATACAGTTAAATATAACTTTTTTAATTGTGGTGCTGGAGATAATTTTGAAAAAATAAACATTAGCCAGTTTTCTAAAAAAACACCTGTAGATTTGATTTTATATAATACTAAACTAAAGAGAGTGATTTTTAATAAAAATCTAAGATTAGATAATGGGAAAAATGATGTTTATTTTTCTTCACTAAATGCAAGTAATTATCTTTTGGAGATGCACTATGAGTAAAGTGTTATTATTAATTATTTTTTTTAGTTATTTTGTTAGTGCTAATTCTAGTTTAGATGTTAATTTTCGTGGGATATTAACTAGCACCACTTGTCAATTATCATCTGATTCATTAGAACAAGAAATTGCAATTAATAATTTACGTTGGCAATATTTAAATGAATATGGACGTAGCCCAATCAAATATTTTTTTCTAAATATAGAAAAATGTAGTGATACTGATTTAGCAAAAACAATTTCTATTACTTGGAAAAGTAACAGTGTGATTGTAATTGATGGAAATAATTACATTGCTACTGATGGTAATACAAATATTCTACTTGGTATCACAAATAGCGATGATAAATTGATTGAGCTTAATAAACCAATGCAGTTTTCTCAAGTTGAAAAGGTAGGTGAAATGCAAAAAATTAAATTTGGTGTTTTTGCTAGTAAACCTAATGAACGCAATATTAATATTGGTGATTTTATCAGTGTTGTAACATTCACAGTTGAGTATGAATGATGAGTTTCCATTTTTATAAATATAAATTACTTCAAATTTTAATGTTTTGGATAGCATGTGTATTAAATACGAATGCTGATGTTCTTATTAATATATCAGCAACAATGCTAGCACCAGCATGTAGTATTACGAGTACTGACGGTTATGATCCAATTGAAGTAAATTTTGATATTGTCAATGTTGAAAAATTAAATATTTCACCTCCAAGGAAAAGTTTTTCAATATTTATCAGTGAATGTGATTTAACAAAATCTTTGGCGATTGTTATTTCACCTAAAGCTAATGGTTCTATGATGGCTAAAGGTAGAAATATATTAGCAACCTCAGTAGAGGGACTTGGTATATCCTTTAGCGATATAACGATGGATAAAGATACATCAATCGATGTTGGTAAAAAACAACAAATTTATCCAGAGATATTAAATAATAAAGGTAAAATAGATATACAATCTGAATTAATTAATACAAAACCAATAAATGAATTACCTAAAGGATTTTTCAATGCATCGATGTCAGTGCTCATTACTTATAATTAGAGATATTTATTATGTTAAGAATATTTTTAACAAGCTTACTATTTATTAGTTTTTTATCTAATGCAGATTATGCTCCACAAATTGATAATCCAAGTGATGGTTTTTTTGTATCGTTTGGGGGTAATGCGACTATAGCATCATCACCTATTATAGCCAGTGATGGCAGTAAGTATTATAAGGTGGGAAATACTTATTCACTTTCAGGTAGTAAGGCAAGAGGTGGAGTAAAATGCAATGCTTTTTTTTGGGGGGCCCCAAATATTGGACGTCCTCCTGCATGGCATCGTGTTTTTGTTTATCAGCCTTCTGCCAATATAACTATTGATGGATTACAAGCTTATCGTGTTAATTCTAATGTTGTGTTTACATTACAAGGTCAGGCTGTAGGTAAATGGTGGCAAAATGGTGATCCTTGGATATCAGCCTGTTATCCTGCTGGTAATGGAAGTGAACTGGCACCAGTGAGTATGTTTCAACAACAATTCCCTATTAGTGTTACTATATATATCAATGAGAAAATTATTGATAATCATGTTACAATTCCTAACGCTAATTTAGCTGGTTATGTAAGAGCTTTTAATGGAGGACCAGGTAGTGCTCCACCCCCTTTTAATTCTTGGGATTTTTCTAAAACAACGGCTCCTATTCATTTAGAAAATTCTGATATCATGATACCTTCTAAATGCACAGTAAAAATAGATGGTATTAACTCGAGTAAATTGGAGTTAAATCATGGCATAATGAATGCCAAAGAGTATTTTAGTGAAGTAAAATCAACAGTAAATTATGAGTGTAAATTCTCATCATTAACAAAAGTAAAGTTTAAATTAGATTATATTAAAGACGATGATCCTTTAAAACGTGTACCTCTGTCTAATATTGGTGATCTACAGAGTAAAATTTATAGTGAGTTAGTTTTAATCGATAATAATACCGGTAAAGAAGCAGGAACAGAATTAAGAACAAGTATTAAAGATTTTCAAAGCATTACAATAAGGAGCACATTAAAAGGCTCTAATGCAGTAGCGGGAAATTATCAAGGTACTGCTTGGCTAATCGCTACGTTTGATTGACATATTATGATTTAGCATATAATTGATAGATATTTTCATATAATTATCTGAATAAGTCTCTATTTATCATTAGGATAAGTAGAGGCTTATTTTTTTTGAAATAGAGTGATTAAATTTATAAATAATACGATTGTAACGTATTAAAATTTTTTGGGATTAATTAACTTATTGATAAAAATGATTTTATAAATAATTTTTATTAATTGAACTATAATGGTTTATTTGGGCTATAATGTAAAAATATTGATTTAAAATTAGATACTATAGCGGTTTTGATAAATAATGATGAAATAGCACAATTATAATACTATAAAAATACATTTTAAAGAGGATAAAAAATGCATGATAAAATAATTAACGATATCCTTGATTGGATAGAAGATAATCTGACTAAACCAATTTCAACAATAGATGTAATAAAAAAATCTGGTTATAGTCAAAGATATTTTCAAGATCTATTTCTGCATAAAACAAAATCAACTATTGCTAAATATATTTTGTCTAGAAAGTTATCTATGTCAGCAATTTTGCTTAAATTAACTCGGTATTCTATATCAGAAATATCTAATGATTACTCTTTTACTTCTCAGCAGAATTTTTCAAGAGCTTTTAAACGATATTTTAAGGTAACGCCTGAATTTTATAGAAAAAGTAAATTTTGGGATTTTAGATATTATCGACCTCAACATAAAGTATTTGATTTTAAAAAAATAAATTGTCAGTTAATTTATTTATCAAAAGATAGATTGCTTGATAATAATTCTGATGATTTTAAGTTTTTTGATATTTCTATTCCTTTTGACTTTAAGTCAAATATTGCAATAGAGGGGCTAGGCTATAAAAATAAAAAACAGATTGAAATAATAAAAAGTCTTGTTGATTCATCAAATGATAATTTGTGTGTATCTTATAATTATTTCCTTAGTAGTAAAGTTAAAAATAAAATTACTGTAAAATATAATATAAAATATATTCATGATTATAATTTTTCCTTTAATAAAGAAGGTCTAAAGTATTATCTATTTTCATTTTTAGGCTCTTGGGAAGATTATATGATTTTATCCAATATTATCTATATGAGAGAATTACCGCTATTGCAAGCCAAGAGAAGAGATGGCTATGATATAGAAATATTTAATTCAGGTAAATTAGATAAAAACATTTGTTCTTTAAATTATCTTATCCCTATAATTTAGACATTTAAGTTTTTTCGGAGAGCTTTTATAATACTTCTTGAATTTTTTAATAAAATAGGAAGTATTTTTATACCCAGACAATGAAGATATCTGTCCTATTGTTAAATTTGTTGTAGCCAGAAGATTCATTGCGTGTGCCATTCTTACCGTTGTTAATAAAGTCATAAAATTAGTTTTTTCTGCTTCAAGTTTTTTTCGTAATGAAGACTCACTAATAAATAATTTACTACTAATCTCTTTTAGAGACCAGCTATGTTGTAAGTCACTAATAATAATATCTTTTACTTTTACTGATGTTAATTCTGGTTTTGATTTTAATATAAGGTTAGGTATATCAAAGTTTAACAGTAAATATGCGATTTTTAGTATCTGACTAAGCGAAGTTTTGTTATTTGTAATGACTTCATCATTAAATTTATTTTTTAATCTATTGAAAAATAGAATATCTTCATGATTTGCTTGTTTTATAAAGCTATCTTTATTATTATCTTGAGTAACTTCCTCTTTTTTATTGTTAATAGTAATTTTTAATACTTCCATCATAACTTCATGAGATAAAAATATAAATTCAGGCATTTTATTTTTTCCTAAGATAATATCTAATGCTGAATTTTTTTTTATAAAAACGATACTGTCGTTATCTATTTGATATTTAACATTATCTTTTGTTATGGATATTTCACAATCTTTTCTAATTAACAAAAGAATGTGGTTAGAGAAAATAATGTTTTTAAATTTTAAAGTATTATCTATATAGGCATTCATATTAAATTCTTTTGCTTCCTAATCTAATATTAAATGGTTTATTTTTGTTTGTATATTTAACAATAAACAAAATTATTAATTTATAAGCTTTTGTAAATAAATTATTATCATGTTGATGGAAATAAATAAATTAAAAAATAACGTTTTTAGATTTAATTATCTAATTGGGTTATTTTTTATCATATTGCATTATTTTTCTGTGAGGTATTTGTTACTTTATTTTTTCCTATTTATTTTAGAGAGTTTTTAGATCCTCCATATATCTTTATCTTTTTTGGGAATTTTATATTAAGTAAAAAGGTTGTTTTAACATTTTTGGTGTTTTTTTATGTTAAAGATGTTAATTGTTATTATTTATCTTTTGCTTTTTTGGTCTAATTTTATCATTTTGTTAATTATCATAATGGGTGATTAATTTATCATTTTGTTGGCTTAAAAGAATTCTATTAAAAGCGTAAAGTTCTCATAAATAGAGTATTGCTACTCTTATTTGGATTGTTTTAGTTATGGGTAGATGTATATGTTAAGAGATATCAGTAGGTGAGAGTAAAAAGAGTAATGTTGTTTTCATGTAAAAAATATAATTAAAACAATTGGTTATTTTATCTTGGTATTTTTTAAAACCTTATGTTGGTATTTTTATGGACATAAATAAGATTTTAGGCCGAGAGATTAAATTTTTAAGAAAACGTTCTTTGCTGTCAGGATGCGAATTGGCAAAAGCCTTTGGAATAAGTCAACAGCACCTTTCACGGATTGAGCGAGGAGAAGTTCAATGGAGTGTATCTTTCCTACTTAGAGTATGCGCTTTTTTTGATATTCCAATGATTCATTTTATTAAATTGATAGAGAAAGAAACATCTTCATTTTCTATTGTTGATAATAATTTATGTCAATTTGAATTTATTGAAATAAATAATAGGAGAAGGATAGGTCATAGAAAGTAAAGGTAGATATTTATAGATGTTAGCAGTATTACATTAGATAGCCTCTAAATTAATTTAGAGACATTTTATACGAGAGTTATATATGAATATAATCTTTTTTGAAAAGAATTCAAACGAGAAAGTACAATTACAACCTCATGCTAAGCATACTATAACGGCGAAAGCAGGGGATGTGTATCAGTTAATTGATTCAGATACTCAACTTTCTCCATTAGATATTCAAGCGCATCGTAAATCGGATGATCTTATTTTATCTAGTAAAGAACAAAATATAGAAGTTGTTATTAAAGATTTTTGGCAAGAATGCCAACCAGGGGAACAACAATGTTACACCACTTTAAATGTTTTAGATTCAAATGGTGTAATGGGACAAGCAACTATTACTCAAGATGGTCCTGTTTTAGAACATTTAGTTGCTGGTGAAACAGGTACTCTTTCTGATAATGATGATGGAATTGGTCTATTTTTATGGGTTGCTGGTTCAATCGGTAGTGCATTAGCGATCTTTTTAGCTAATAGAAATCATGGTGGTGACAATAATAAAGGTAATGAGGCTGATATTACCGCGCCGAGTAAGCCAGGATTAACTGCAGAAGATGATGGTTCTGTTTCTATCGATTTACCAAAAGATGCCAATAAAGGTGATTCTGTAGATGTTACTTTTGAAGATGAGGATGGTAATTCAAATACTGTCACATTAGAAAAGGGAGATAATGGCTGGACATCAAGTGATCCTGAATTAATTCCTGATACAGATAATAATCAAGTCACTATCCCTAATGATAAGATAAAAGATAATAGTGATGTTACCGCAAGTGCGAAAGATCCGAGTGGTAATAAAAGTGATGATGTTACTGTAACAGCCAAACCTGATCCCGTATCAGATATGCCTGTTTTAAGCATTCCAGAAGTTGACGATGGTTATGCGAATGCAGAAGAGCTGAAAGACGGTTTACAAGCAGAAGTTACTTTGCCAGCGGGTACGGTTGAAGGGGCGGAAATCACCTTAACGGTCACTCGCCCAGATAATACTACAGAAACGATTACATACACTGTAACTAAAGATGATGTTGCTGCAGGTAAGATTTCGATTGATATTCCTAAAGATGCGGTACAAAACGGCCAAAACAGTGTCGATGTCAGCATAACTCAAGGCAATAATCCAGCCAAACCAGGAAACAAAGTAGATTTTGCTGTTGATGGACAAATCCCGGGCGATACCGATGGTGATGGTACGGTGGATACCACGCCGGTAGTGACCATTCCAGAAGCTGCGGACGGTGTAAATGCTGACGAGCTAAAAGATGGCGTACAGACCGAAGTGACTGTACCGGGGGGAGTGCGGCAGGTGACACACTGACACTCACTATTACCAAACCAGATGGATCAACTGATACTGTTGAACACACACTGACTGCAGATGAAGTGGCGGTAGGCAAAGCTGATGTGACTATCCCCGCAGATAAAGTGACAGCAGATGGTAACTATTCTGTTACCGCAGAAATTACTGATCCGGCGGGTAATACCAGTGGTCAGGGTAAACCTACGGACTTTATGGTTGATACGCAAATTCCGGGCGATACAGACGGTGATGGTACGGTGGATACCACACCGGTGGTGACCATTCCAGAAGCTGCGGACGGTGTAAATGCTGACGAGCTAAAAGATGGCATACAGACCGAAGTGACTGTACCGGGGGGGAGTGCAGCAGGTGACACACTGACACTCACTATTACCAAACCAGATGGATCAACTGATACTGTTGAACACACACTGACTGCAGATGAAGTGACGGCAGGTAAAGCCGATGTGACAATCCCCGCAGATAAAGTGACAGCAGACGGTAACTATTCTGTTACCGCAGAAATTACTGATCCGGCGGGTAATACCAGTGGTCAAGGTAAACCTACGGACTTTATGGTTGATACGCAAATTCCGGGCGATACAGACGGTGATGGTACGGTGGATACCACACCGGTGGTGACCATTCCGGAAGCTGCGGACGGTGTAAATGCTGACGAGCTAAAAGACGGCGTACAGACACAAGTGACTGTACCGGGAGGTAGTGCAGCAGGTGACACACTGACACTCACTATTACTAAACCAGGTGGATCAACCGATACTGTTGAACACACACTGACTGCAGATGAAGTGACGGCAGGTAAAGCCGATGTGACAATCCCCGCAGATAAAGTGACAGCAGATGGTAACTATTCTGTTACCGCAGAAATTACTGATCCGGCAGGTAATACCAGTGGTCAGGGTAAACCTACTGACTTTGCTGTCGATACCGTGGCACCGTCGGCTCCTGTATTAAAAGCAGAGGACGATGGTTCGGTTTCAGTTGACTTACCAACAGATGCCAATAAAGGTGATACGGTAGAAATTACCTTTGAAGATGAAAAGGGTGATAAGCACACGGTTACCTTAGAAAAAGGGGATAACGGTTGGACATCTGATACACCGGCGTTGATCCCAGACAGCAACGGCGATAAGGCGACCATTCCTGCGGATAATATAAAAGACAATAGTGATGTAACGGGGATTGCCAAAGATCCGAGTGGCAACGAAAGTGACCCATCAACGGTGACTTCGAAAACGGACGGTGTCGCTGATGCGCCTGTACTGACTATCCCAGAAGTGGCTGACGGTTATGCGAATGCGGATGAACTGAAAGACGGCTTACAAGCAGAAGTTACCTTGCCAGCGGGTACGGTTGAAGGGGCGGAAATCACCTTAACGGTCACTCGCCCAGATAAAACCACTGAAACCGTAACGCATACAGTCACTAAAGATGAAGCTGCTGCGGGTAAAGCATCTGTTGATATTCCTAAAGATGCGGTACAAAACGGCCAAAACAGTGTCGATGTCAGCTTAACTCAAGGCAATAATCCAGCCAAACCAGGAAACAAAGTAGATTTTGCTGTTGATGGACAAATTCCGGGCGATACCGATGGTGATGGTACGGTGGATACCACACCGGTGGTGACCATTCCGGAAGCTGCGGACGGTGTAAATGCTGACGAGCTAAAAGACGGCGTACAGACACAAGTGACTGTACCGGGAGGTAGTGCAGCAGGTGACACACTGACACTCACTATTACTAAACCAGATGGATCAACCGATACTGTTGAACACACACTGACTGCAGATGAAGTGACGGCAGGTAAAGCCGATGTGACAATCCCTGCAGATAAAGTGACAGCAGATGGTAACTATTCTGTTACCGCAGAAATTACTGATCCGGCGGGTAATACCAGTGGTCAGGGTAAACCTACTGACTTTATGGTTGATACGCAAATTCCGGGCGATACAGATGGTGATGGTGTGGTGGATATAACACCGGTAGTGACCATTCCAGAAGCTACGGACGGGGTAAATGCTGGCGAGCTAAAAGATGGCGTACAGACCGAAGTGACTGTACCGGGAGGTAGTGCGGCAGGTGACACACTGACACTCACTATTACTAAACCAGACGGCTCAACCGACACCGTTGAACACACACTGACTGCAGATGAAGTGACGGCAGGTAAAGCCGATGTGACTATCCCTGCAGATAAAGCAACTCCGGATGGTAATTATTCTGTTAAAGCAGAAATTACAGATCCCGCAGGTAACACGAGTGGTGAAGGTAAAGCAACGGACTTCACTGTAGATACCGTTGCCCCATCTACCCCTGTATTAAATGCTGAGGATAATGGCTCTGTTTCTGTTGAACTGCCAGGGGATGCCAACAAAGGCGATACGGTAGAAATTACCTTTGAAGATGAAAAAGGGGATAAACAGACTGTAACAATGGAGAAAGGGGATAATGGTTGGACATCTAGTGATCCTAATTTGATCCCAGACAGTCAGGGCAATAACACCGCTATTCCATCTGATAATGTAAAAGATAACAGTGAAGTAACCGCAATAGCTAAAGATCCAAGCGGTAATGAAAGTGCTCCAGCAACAGCAACGTCCAAAACAGATGTGCTACCGACAGTGAGTATTAGTGTTGATACAACATCAGTAAATGACAATGGAGATAAGATTAGTGCTGATGCTTCTGTTTCGGGTGAAATAACAGAAGTTCCTGCAACAATAGAGGACAAGGATGATACTACCGGATTAGTATATACCGTTGCTCTAGATTATGTTGCAGCACAGGATGTGACCGTAACCATAACCTTAACAAATGATGCTGGTCATGCAAGTGCGCCGGATTATTCAACGCTTGCAGGCTCTCAGCATGATGGGAAAATCGCCCTACATGGGGACACAGGTAAAGTAACCTATGATGGAGCTTCAACAGTAACGGTTGTTATTCCTGCTGGATCTAAGAGTGTTTCATTTATAGTTGATCCAACAATGGAAGCTAACCAAAATGCATTTAATGCTGAAGGTATGGAGAAAGTTGTTGCAACCATTACGGGAACATCTAATAACGCTACCGCTGTAACTGATACAGTAAATAATGCAGGTGCTTCTGCTACAGGGGTTATTTATGATGGCAACCCTATTTCATTACGTAATCTGGACGGCGATTTTACACTGAAGTATTCATTATCCTCATCAGTGGCTGAAAATGGGGACTTTGGATATACCATCGGAGTTGATAGCGGTAAAAAGGATCCTAAGCTAACGACAGATTACAATGATACGATTTATGTTGGTTATTATCAGGATGGTAGCGAAACTTCATCATACAGCAATCTTGCTAACTCGCAGGATAATGGACCTGATGGTACAAAAACAGATGGTAATCAAAGTATTACAACTGTTGATTTAGGTGCTGGTGATGACCTGATGGTGATCCGCGGTAATATGTTAACCAATACACGAGTCTATGCTGGTGAAGGTAATGATACCTTTACTATGGACGGCATGAATACAGCGTTACGTTCTATGTATGCTGGTAGTTATCTCTTTATGGAATCTGGTAATGATACCGTTACGATTAAACGTACAGGGGTAACCAATGCTGGTCAAATCTATCTTGGCTCAGGTAGTGATACCTTTACTCAAGGTGATGCCAATGATCAAAATAATACCGAATTGTCCGGTTTATTAGATCTGGGTAGTGGTACTCAAGATAAGTCAAATATGCCAAATGAGTATCTTTCTGTTTATCAGGGTGGCAGTAATTTAAGCTTAGGTAATGACAATAACATTGATGCGGTCACAGATGTTAATACTGTCACTATTTATGGTTCTGTCTCCGGTGAAATTTTAGGTGGATATGGTAGTGATAATATCACTATCACTAAAAATCTGACTGGTAATGTTTCTGTTGGTGATAATACAGACACTCTAACTGCTGGGTGGATTTATGGTGGTGCCACTGTTTCTATGGGGGATGGCAATGATACGGTTACTGTCACTGAAGGTGCGTATAACACAACTATTTCACTAGGGGCAGGAGATGATGTGTTTGATGCTACTGCTGGTGTTATGGGGGATTCTGTTAGCGCGACATTAGTGAATGGTGAAGATGGCAATGACACCATAAAATTAGGCACAATTGGTAAAAATCTGACAGTTGATGCGGGTGCTGGCGATGATACTGTGATTTTGACAAAAGATTATGATCCTTCACCTATAGGTAATCAGGGATATATTAATGGGGGAGAGGGAACTGATACTTTAGTCTTATCAGGTACGATTACGGTAAATATGGCCACTAAGACTGATGAAGGTATTGCTAATTTCGAAAAAGTCGATATGACGGTTAACAGTGAGTTGAAAGTGGACAATAGCTCTCAGACTATTAAGTTAACCGCATCTGATGTGTTGGGAATGAATGCAAATTCAACGATTTATATTTCCGGTGATGCTAATGATAAGGTGGATTTAGGTGCCGATGGTGCTGGAGGTTTAGGTGCATTTACAGCTACTGCCACTACAACAAAAGCAACCGCATTAGATGGTACTGAACATACTTACACTCTTTATAGCAGTGCAAGTGGTGCTAATGTCTATATTGATAATAATATTATCGATAATGGAGGCGTTATTTAATTATCTGTTGTAATTAAATCTAAGGCTGCTCTTTCGGGCAGCCTTATTATCTAATCATAAAACTTTTATATTTAGATTATATTTTCTTATTAGAGGTAATATCTGTGTTTTCTATAAATAAACTCAAAATAATAACGTTTGTTATTTTAGGAGGTGTATTATTTAATTCACATGCAAACTCTTTAAAGTATATATTAAATAATTCATTAAATAATGCACCAGAGTTATTAGAAGCTAAAGCTGATATAGATATAGCCGTTGCAAAAGTTAATCAGACTAGAGCTCAACATTTTCCCGTAATAAGCGTAACTGGAAATAAATTATTAGGACAATATCATAGAGATAAAAGCGACTATGACAATAATAGTTTTATTCCAGGATTAAGAGGTGAATTAAATATCTATTCTTTCGGTGGAATAGAAAATGATGTTGAACGTAATGAAAAAGAACAACTCTATTATCAATTTAAATATAGCGAAACGAAAGAAAATGTCGCTTACACCATATCAGATCTCTATTTAAAAGCATTGCTAGCTAAAGAATCTATTGCGGTAAAGAAAAAAAGTTTAGATAGACATAATAAGATTATATCTGAATTAAATGTGATAGCCCGTAATGATGAAGGGCGTGTTTCTGAATATGTTCAGGCAGAAGCAAGAAAAATATTAGTAGAACAAGATATTAACTATTATGAAAAAGAATTAATGACAACGTTAAGTACGTTATCAAAATATACGGGTTTCCCCGTTGGTGAAAGCGATCTTGTCAATCCTTTTGATGGAATGACGGTCAGTGATATGTATAGCGAATTCACTGCGGAAAATAATAATCAAAATCCAGCTTATCTCGTGAGTCAGGCTGATATCGATGCTAAAAAAATGGGCGTTAAAGTAGAAAATAAAAAACAATTACCAAGAATTAATTTAACTGGAAATATAACTAAAGATGATCGTCAGATAGGCATTGATGTGACATGGGACATTATTAATTTTTCATCATTATATTCTATTGATGAAAAAGTAAGTCAGTTAAACGCGGCACAACAGAGAATGGATAGAGTGATTAGAGATATTGAAGAAGCAAGACGTTTATCAGTAATTAATATCCAAAAAAGTACTCAAAAATTGAAGATATTAGATGCACAAATTTTATCATCGACAAAAGTAGTCGATTTTTATCAATTGCAATTTAATGTTGCACGCCGTTCTTTGTTAGATGTTTTGAATGCAGAAAAAGAGTTATCTGATGTTGAATTATCTTATGCCACGACATTGAGTGATCTTAGGTACGGGATGCTTGATTATTTGTATGCACAAGGAAAACTTTCGCACTGGGCACTTAATTCACACACTCACTAATAAATTAAGGTAAATATTGTAGTTATGAAATTGATCATAGAAGGTCTTTCTCTTACAACCCAGTTATTAGGCACACATTTATCTGTGGCTACACTGACTGCACATACAATCCGTACTACAAAGATGGGAATTGATTTTTCATCACTGGTTGAATATCTGAAAAGTGAAGGATTTGAAAATACATTATCACAACGATTATTAGATGATATTCCCTCTCTAGCTATGCCAGTATTATTATTATTAAAAAATGAAGAGAGTGCTGTTTTAACCGAAGTTTCATTTGATGAAACTGGACAACGTAAATATAAAATTCAGCAAGTAGATGGTTTATCTATATGGTTAACACAATCTGAATTAAGTGAAAAATATTTAGGTTATTGCTGGTTCATTAAGCCACGTATTACAGAAGATGTTCGTTCAGAATTGCCTGAATATACGATGCCTAAAGCATGGTTTTTTAAAGTTATATGGCGCTTTAAAAAGTATTACTATCAAATCATTCTTGCTACTTTTGTTATTAATTTTTTGGCACTTGTTAGTTCATTATATGTCATGAATGTTTATGACAGAGTAATACCTAATAAGTCATATCAAACACTCTGGGTTTTAAGTATCGGGGTAATTATTGCAATATTATTTGAATTTACAGCTAAAATGCTCCGAGGCCGGTTAACTGATATTGCTGGTAAGAAAGCTGATTTAATTATCAGTTCTGCTTTATTTAGAAAGGTCACAAATCTTAAGTTACAGGAAAAACCTATATCATCTGGCTCCTATGTTAATAATTTACGAGATTTTGAATCTGTCCGTGATTTTATGACGAGCGCGAGTTTATTAACATTAGTTGATATGCCTTTTTTAATTTTATTTGTATCTGTAATTGCGCTTGTTGGAGGCTATTTAGCTTTTGTGCCACTTACGATAATTCCATTGGTTATTATTGTCGGACTTTTAGCTCAGATCCCTTTATCCAAATATATTAATGAATCGATGAAGGAATCATCTCAAAGGCAAGGATTAGCTGTAGAAGCGATTGAAGGCATAGAAACATTAAAAACGAATAATGCCATGAATTGGGCGCAAAAGCGTTGGGATTATTACACAGCAAAAACAGCATCTTCATCAATGAAAGTTAAAAATATCAGTAATTTTGTTATTTATTTTGCAGTAATGATGCAACAGTTAAATACGATATTTTTAGTTATTATTGGTACTTATTTGATTCATAGCGATGATCCTGCAAGTAAAATTACAATGGGGGCGTTAATCGCAACGGTTATTTTATCTGGTAGAGCGTTATCACCATTAGGACAGATTGCGGGTTTAGCCGTGCGCTTTCAACAGGCTTGGGTCGCATTAAAAGGTGTTAATGGCATTGTTGAGCGACCATCAGAACGTGAACCATCTAGGAAATATATTACGTTAAAACAAATAAATGGAAATATAAAATTCCAAAATGTTTCATTTGCTTATAACCAAGATAGTAGCAGTGTAGTGAAAAATTTATCATTTGAAATAAAGCCAGGTGAAAAAGTTGGAATACTTGGGCGTATTGGCAGTGGTAAATCAACGACTTTAAAATTAGCAGCTGGGTTATATCCTGCAGAGCAAGGGAGTATCACACTAGATGATGTCGATATTCGCCAAATAGATCCTCATTATTTGCGTAATCAGGTTTTGTTATTAGAACAAGAGCCAAGGTTATTTTTAGGTAGTTTAAGAGAAAATCTTGATTTAGCCCGTATGGATGGCTTCTCTAGTGATCAAGATTTGATTGTGGCACTGAAGCGGTTTGGTTTGGATAAAGTTATTAAAAAGCATCCTAGGGGATTAGATATGTCCTTGGGAGAAAATGGGTTAGGTCTTTCTGGTGGACAAAAACAAATTGTTGCTTTGGCTAGAATGACGTTGAGAAATCCCAAAATTGTTTTACTTGATGAACCAACAACGGGGCTTGATCAATATTCAGAAATTCAGGCATTAAATGCCATTTCAGCATGGTGTCGCTCAAAGACATTATTGGTTGTTACTCATCGACCTCAGGTACTGAGTATTGTCAATCGAATAATTGTTGTTGATAACGGTAAAGTTGTGATGGATGGTCCCAGAGATGCGGTTTTACAGCAGTTAGCTAAAAATGAAACAGAAAAACAAATAACTGCTCACTCAAAAACCAAAATAGATAAGTAAGATTGGGAATGTGAAATGAATGAACTAAATAAAAAACACCTGATGCCTTCAAGTCATACTAAAGAGGTTCTTTCTAATAAGGACTTAGCACTTCTAAATGACTTGCATGCAGCACTTCAGAATGAAAAACATCATAAAAGTTTTATGATGATCACAATATTGCTGATCTTTATGGTTATTTTCGTTATTTGGGCATGGAATAGTAATCTTGAAGAGGTAACTCGTGGTCAAGGCAGTATTATTCCTAGCAGTCGCGAGCAGATAATCCAAACATTGGATGCTGGCATATTAAAAAGTATGCAAGTTAAAGAAGGGGATATAGTTGAAAAAGGTCAAGTATTATTAATGCTAGATGATACTCGAACATCGGCTATCTTAAGAGAAAGTGAAGCAAAAGTTGCTAATCTAGAAGCAATACGAGCACGACTTAAAGCGGAGGCTTATTCTACTGAGCTTAGCTTTCCAGAAGGTTTATCAACAGAATTAGTAACTCGTGAAACAACAGTATACAAGATACGTAAAGACGCATTGAAATCAGGAATAGACAATTTACAACAAAGTAAAGCATTGTTAGACCGAGAAATTTCTATCACTAAGCCAATAGTTGCACAAGGTGCAATGTCTGCTGTGGAATTATTAAGAATGGAGAGGCAATCAGCCGATATTCAATTACAAATAGATGAAAAGAAAAATAAATATTTAACTGAAGCTGGGGCTGAATTAGTTAAAACAGAAGCGGAATTAGCTCAAGCAAGGGAAAATATGGCAGGGCGAGCTGATCCTGTTGAACGTGCTTTAATACGTGCACCATTAAGAGGTATTGTGAAAAATATCCGTATTAATACAGTTGGTGGAGTAATTTCAGCAGGGCAGGATATAATGGAAATTGTTCCTTTAGAAGATCAGTTATTAGTTGAAGCTTATATTAGTCCTCGAGATGTGGCCTATGTACGTGCTGGTATGCCTGCATTAGTAAAATTGACTGCTTATGATTATGCGATTTATGGTGGGTTAGAAGGCGTCGTGACTTTGGTAAGCCCAGATACATTGCATGATCAAAAAAGACCTAGTGATTTAAAACTTAATCAAGATGAAGCTTTTTATCGCGTATTGGTCACAACTCAAAGTAGTCATCTTACGGATAAAAATGGAAAAGAGCTTCCTGTTATTCCGGGTATGATCGCCAGTGTTGATATTAAAACAGGTGAGAAAACGGTTTTCCAATATTTGATTAAACCTATAACAAGAATGAAGCAGGCATTACAAGAGCGGTAATAATTTTTGAGGTCATAACTATCATAGAAGCAGTTATGACCTGTTATCAAGCTATTACTTGTATACTATTTATTAAATTTAAATATTTTTTAAATGGATATTAAATAAATTATTATACTCTTTATTTACTTATAATATAAGTAAGAATGAGGTGCTATTTTTAGCATGTATTATTTGATAAACAATAAGGAGAACTATATCTAAAAAATTTTTTGACATAATATTATAGATAGTTATTTGATGTTTTTTATTTATAGAAAATAAAATTTAATTATATAATCTGAGTGTATGTATAAAAATACTCCTATGGTGAGTATTTTTTTTATTGCTAATTATCACTTATAGTAAATATACTTAAATTAAGAGATATTTTGTTTAATTTTTGTTGTCAAATAAAACATTAATTTAACATTTTCTTGTGTTTTTATTTTTCATATGTATCAAATTGTAACTAAATGTAAATATGTGACTGAGTAGTTCTTTTTTAACTTATTGTATTTCATTGTTATTTTGTTTTTTATGGGGAGTGGGAGCTATTTTTAATAGGAATTATAAGAGTAAATTTATCTTTTTAATTTTAAATAACGATTTTACATAATTCATAATAAACTTTATATTTCTACTATAAGAAATACTTGTTCTTTAATGGCTCATGTAGGTGAAGATTATGTATGTCGTGTATAATGAACTAAATAGTCGTATCGGCGCTTACATTAGAAAAACACGGAAAGAAATGGGGATGTCGGCTTTAGTATTAGGTGAGAAATTAAATATGAGTCAACAGCAGATATCTCGTTGTGAAAATGGAAAGACTAATTTAACTTTTGAATTTATTAATAAAGTCCTTGTTGCTTTAAATAAACAATGGTATCACTTATTCAATGAAGTTATCTATCAGTTTGATCATGAACAGTTTATATACATCATAAATAATGAAAGAAACTATCAATTTATTCTATCTGAAATGAAAAAGTAATTTTAAAAATAATATTTATTATTTAACACTATAACATTCGTTATAAACGTAATCATAGTATATGGGAAATATATATTTTATGCTCTAGATATTGATGAAATCGACGTTATAAATTTAGCAATTTATTATATTTTATAGTTTATTATAAAAATATTTCTTCAAGGTGAATGTTCTTGTTTTTTATAAATTAAAGGATACAACCTAATGAGCAATTTTAAGTATTATTTTTTTCTAATTACTTTTACATCTGAATTTATTTATGCGGGTGGATCTTTACAACTATGTAATAAACATATTGATACATATGGTTCTTCAATAGGCTCTGAGAGTTATAAAAAAGATTTAACACATTATTCTTCTGTTACAAAAATAATATGTAATACAAATGATGATGCTCGTTTTTCTTTAAATTCAGAGGGAGATGGATTAGGACAATATGGTTATGATGCATCAAAAGCCCAAATAAAAGGAATGGCTAGTGGTAAGATAACAATAAGGTCTACTGAAACAACGTTTACTGGTTATTCTAAATTTCAAAATAATATCAGTTTAGATAATAATAAAATATTTAATATAAAAGATGGCACCTTATCTGAGAATAGTAAGGAGGCTGTAAATGGTTCTCAATTATTTAAAATAGATAGTGTTAAGGCTGATAAGGTTTCTTTAAACAATACAGATAAAAATGTGAGTGAAAATGCTGATAGTATTAATAAGTTAGATGAAAATTTAAAGAAAACAAATCAGCAAATTGAAATTAATACCACAAGTATTAATAAACATAATATGGAATTAAAGGAATATAATAGCGCTATAAAAGATATAGATTTTAAAACGAGAGATTTAACTAATACTGCAGATATATTAAGTAAAATTGCAATAAAAACTCAACAAGATATGAATGAGAATACTCAATCGATTAGCAGATTAAATCAAGATAAAGCGGATAAAGCACAGCTAGCGGAAACGGATAAACGGGTAGACGCAAACGCCCATAATCTTGCTATGCACCAAACCCGTATTGAGGCTAACCGAGATGCGATCAACGGGTTAAATCAAGATAAAGCGGATAAAGCACAGCTAGCGGAAACGGATAAACGGGTAGACGCAAACGCCCATAACCTTGCTATGCACCAAACCCATATTGAGGCTAACCGAGATGCGATCAACGGATTAAATCAAGATAAAGCGGATAAAGCACAGCTAGCGGAAACGGATAAACGGGTAGACGCAAACGCCCATAATCTTGCTATGCACCAAACCCGTATTGAGGCTAACCGAGATGCGATCAACGGGTTAAATCAAGATAAAGCGGATAAAGCACAGCTAGCGGAAACGGATAAACGGGTAGACGCAAACGCCCATAATCTTGCTATGCACCAAACCCGTATTGAGGCTAACCGAGATGCGATCAACGGGTTAAATCAAGATAAAGCGGATAAAGCACAGCTAGTAGAAACAGATAAACGGGTAGACGCAAACGCCCATAATCTTGCTATGCACCAAACCCGGATTGAGGCTAACCGAGATGCGATCAACGGGTTAAATCAAGATAAAGCGGATAAAGCACAGCTAGCGGAAACGGATAAACGGGTAGACGCAAACGCCCATAATCTTGCTATGCACCAAACCCG
>NZ_BAABMO010000033.1:0-46845 GCF_054767435.1 Proteus sp. MB838 | reverse complement strand
AAAGTGTTTATCAGCATAAAATATGATGAATAAATAGACAAATTGCTCGCAACCCAAGAAACACTATGTACATAAAAATATATTTTGTAACGGAAATGTTAAATCAAAAATAGCGCATATAATCCATTGATTTTAAAGTATTAAAAATCAATCACATTGAATTATACTGTCCTTTTTCCATGAGTAGTCCAAATTGGTCAATATATTTAGCTGCTAAGCTTAATTTAATTAAAATATCATGCTAATTAAGCCACTATTTTTATTTAACACACTCAATATGCGTATATTTCGGTCTTATTTTTACGTACCAATACTCATTTTATGGGCGTTAATAATAAATAAATTCAATGAACGAGTAGGAAAAATAACGATTGATAGATAGCGAAGTTTTAATTTAATCGTCTGAGTTTCTATTGTTATTATGTTAACGATAGTTATAAATTAAAAAATTATTTTTATATAATAAGGTGTAAATATAGAGATGAGATATATTGAGAATGAGAATAGAGGAAGGCAAAATAATTGAATGATTGGGCGAAATTAAACACCATCGCCCAATGATATCCAAAGCACTTTATCAGATCACGGTGCTTCCATAATGCGATTAAAGTGACGATAAGCATGATTTGTGGCTACCCGACCACGGGGGGTGCGTTGAATAAAACCTTGCTGAATTAAATAAGGCTCTAATACATCTTCGATAGTTTCACGCTCTTCACCAATAGCTGCCGCAAGATTATCAAGCCCTACGGGGCCACCCATAAATTTATCAATAATGGCAAAGAGTAGTTTTCGGTCAAGATAGTCAAAACCGGCAGCATCAACATTAAGCATATCGAGTGCTTTAGACGCGATATCTTCATCAATTTCACCATTACCTTTGACTTGAGCAAAGTCTCTTACTCGGCGTAATAAGCGGTTAGTAATACGCGGTGTACCTCGTGAACGCATAGCAATTTGTCGCGCTCCTTCTGCGGTTATTTCTAACCCCATAAAGCTGGCACTACGTGCAACAATATGCTGTAAGTCATCGACATTATAGAATTCAAGGCGTTGTACAATACCAAAACGATCACGTAATGGAGAGGTTAACGATCCCGCTCGGGTCGTCGCCCCAACTAAAGTAAATGGCGGTAAGTCGATTTTAATGGAGCGTGCTGCCGGCCCTTCACCAATCATAATATCAAGTTGATAATCTTCCATTGCCGGATAGAGTATTTCTTCAACAACGGGCGAGAGTCGATGAATTTCATCAATAAACAGTACATCATGAGGCTCAAGATTGGTTAGCATAGCGGCAAGATCGCCGGCTTTCTCTAATACAGGCCCTGAGGTTGTACGTAAATTAACACCCATCTCATTGGCAATAATATTAGCCAGCGTGGTTTTACCAAGCCCCGGCGGACCAAAGATAAGTAAGTGATCTAAGGCATCATGACGTAGTTTAGCCGCCTGAATAAAGATTTCCATCTGTTCACGAACTTGTGGTTGTCCCACATATTCAGCAAGCAGCTTAGGACGAATAGCCCTATCGATAATTTCTTCTTCAGGTTGTTGTATATCTGCTGAAATCAGGCGATCTGCTTCAATCACAATCAATTACTCCTAAATCGCTGCGCGTAATGCTTCTTTGATAAGTGTTTCACTATCAGCACCCGCCGTTGCTACCCGACTAATCATCTTGGCAGCTTCTTGTGGTTTATAACCTAAGGCAATTAAGGCAGCGGAAGCTTCTGCTTCAATATCTGCAGCAGATGGCGCTTTCGATGATGCACTGGCTGGTAGCTCAATATCGCCGTTTTGTTCAAATAGATCGCCATTAAGCCCTTTGAAGCGATCTTTCATTTCAACCACTAATCGTTCTGCGGTTTTTTTACCGACTCCCGGTAATTTAACTAATGAGGAGATGGATTCATTTTCAATTACGGTGACAAATTGGCGTGCAGACATTCCTGATAAAATAGCCAGTGCTAGCTTAGGCCCTACACCATTGACTTTTATCAATTCACGAAACAGTGCCCGTTCTTGTTTTTGATTAAAACCATACAGTAATTGAGCATCTTCACGAACAATAAATTGTGTGTAGATAATCGCCTCTTGACCAATATCAGGTAACTCATAAAAACAGGTCATAGGCATATTTATTTCATAACCCACCCCATTACCCGCTTCGATCAGCACCACTGGTGGCTGTTTTTCAAGAATAACGCCTCTAATACGTCCTATCACCCTAACGCCTCCGCAAAAATATTGACGCCAAATTTATAACATAAAAAAAGCTGGACGTATATCCAGCCTGCGAAAAACTCATCTGTTTTACCAACAGATAGCCTATCTTAACCTTCCTCGCGTTAAAACAAGACGCGGATCACCTACACGCAATAAGTTTTGATTAAAGTGGCAGTGTGTAATCGCAATCGCTAGCGCATCGGCAGCATCTGCCTGTGGCGCTGCAGATAGTTTTAAGATTGAGCGTACCATATGTTGTACTTGGCTTTTATCGGCTCCCCCTGTCCCTACCACACTCTGTTTTACTTGACGTGCCGCATATTCAAATACGGGAAGATCATTATTGACTGCCGCTAAAATCGCCACACCTCTTGCTTGGCCTAATTTTAATGCCGAGTCTGCATTTTTTGCCATAAAGACTTGTTCAACAGAAAATACATCGGGTGAAAATTGAGTGATGATTTCACTGACTCCCGCATAAATGCGTTTCAGTCGGCTTGGTAGATCAGGAACCTGTGTACGAATACATCCGCTTCCTAAATAGATAAGTTGTCGCCCTTGTTGGCGAATTACGCCATATCCCGTGACACGAGAGCCAGGGTCAATACCTAAAATAATAGCCATAACAATTCCTATGGCGGATAAGGTCGATGGCGAGAGAAAAGAGCAAATACGCTTGCTCTGCTCTTCTCTTCGCACTATTCAACGCAGTGTAAAACACCACTATTGGCCGTTATCGTGATACCAATTACAGAATATCTTCCAGTTGTTTTGCAACTTCATCAGAGATATCACCGTTGTGATACACTTCTTGCACATCGTCGCTATCTTCTAGCATATCGATAAGGCGCATTAATTTTGGTGCGGTATCAATATCAAGCTCTGCTTTTGTTGATGGGATCATGGAAACTTCCGCTGATTCAGCGACAAAACCCGCAGCATCCATGGCATCTTTTACTTCACCGAAAGCTTCAGGGGTTGTGTAAACGTCAATAGCACCATCATCATAAGTTTCAACGTCTTCTGCACCCGCTTCTAGTGCGGCTTCCATGACGGCATCTTCATCAACACCCGGTGCATAAGAGATAACACCTTTTTTGGTAAAGAGATAAGATACCGAACCGTCCGTTCCTAAGTTACCACCTGTTTTGGTGAAGGCATGGCGAACATCGGAAACAGTACGGTTACGATTATCACTTAAACATTCAACCATAACAGCAGTACCACCAGGGCCGTAGCCTTCATAAATGATGGTTTCCATATTATCGTTTTCATCATTTCCCGCACCGCGAGCAATTGCGCGGTTTAGTGTGTCACGAGTCATGTTGTTAGATAATGCTTTATCAACTGCCGCACGTAGACGTGGGTTAGTTGCAGGATCACCACCACCTAAACGTGCTGCTGTAACTAATTCACGAATAATTTTAGTGAAAATCTTACCGCGTTTCGCATCTTGCGCTGCTTTACGGTGTTTAGTATTGGCCCATTTACTATGACCTGCCATGAAAATATCTCCAAACGTGGTCTAATAATTAAATAACAAATTCTTCAATCGCTTGCTGATTGCTGGCTGACTTAGTTAATTTTGCCGCCAGTGGCGCATCTAACCATTGGTATTGCGTATGCTCAGTCAGTTCAATTTCCCGTTCAGAGGGAAGTGCTAACATAAACCAATGTTCCTGACAATGTGTCACATTAGGCGCATAACGATGGCGAAAGTGTGCGAATATCTCAAAAATAATTGAACGGTGGCAATCCACCAGCTCAAGATTTTCTTTTATGATATCAATTCCTACTTCTTCCTGCACTTCTCGTAATGCGGCCTGATAAGGTGTTTCGCCCTCTTCAAGGCTCCCTGTCACAGATTGCCAGAAATCAGGATCATCTCGACGCTTCAGCATAAGCACCCGCTTAGTCTGTTTGGCATAGATAACAACTAAAACACATACTGGGTGCTTATATTTCATCATTTACTCGTTATCTGTGCTAACTTCTTTTTCTGTCACTTGAATAGCCAGCTCTTTTAACGCGTCTTCATTTGCAAAACTTGGTGCATTGGTCATTAAGCAAGCCGCTGCCGTGGTTTTCGGGAACGCGATAACATCACGGATATTATCTGTTCCTGTTAATAACATCACTAAGCGGTCTAAACCAAATGCTAACCCGGCATGCGGTGGTGTACCAAATTTTAGCGCATCTAATAAGAAACCGAATTTCTCACGTTGCTCATCCGGAGTAATACCTAAAATGCTAAATACCGCTTGTTGCATTTCATTACGATGGATACGCACTGAGCCACCACCAACTTCATAACCGTTAATGACCATATCATAGGCATTAGCTACAGCGCCTACAGGATGTGCGGTTAGCTCTGCCGGTGTGAGATCTTTTGGTGAAGTAAATGGATGGTGCATTGCACTTAGGCTGCCGGTATCTTCATCTTCTTCAAACATTGGGAAATCAATAACCCACAGTGGTTTCCATGCGTTAAGATCAGTTAGTTCCAGATCACGACCGACTTTCAGGCGCAACGCTCCCATAGCATCACTCATGGTACCTTGACGACCCGCACCAAAGAAAATTAAGTCGCCATCTGTTGCATTTGTTGTCGCTAAGATGCTGTTAACCACATCATTAGTCAGGAATTTAGCAATGGGGCTTTGTACCCCTTCGATACCTTTTGCCTTTTCGTTGACTTTCATCCACGCTAGGCCTTTGGCACCATAAATACTGACAAATTGAGTATATTCGTCGATATTTTTACGAGTTAACGATGCACCACCCGGTACACGTAACGCGATAACACGACATTTTTCATCATTAGCAGCTTGTGCAAAGACGCTAAACTCAACATTTTTCACTAAATCAGCAATATCGATGAGTTCCATTGGGTTACGTAGGTCTGGTTTATCAGAGCCGTAACGACGCATAGCCTCAGCAAAGGTCATGACAGGGAATGCCCCTAAATCAACATTCAGGATATCTAACCACAATGCGTGGATCATGCGCTCCATCACTTCACGCACTTGTTCTGCGGTCATGAAAGAGGTTTCAACATCGATTTGGGTAAATTCAGGTTGGCGATCAGCACGTAAATCTTCATCACGGAAACATTTTACGATTTGATAATAGCGATCAAAACCAGACATCATTAACAGCTGTTTGAAAAGCTGTGGTGATTGAGGTAATGCGTAGAATTTACCTTTATGAACACGACTTGGTACTAAATAGTCACGCGCACCTTCTGGCGTTGCTTTAGTTAGCATTGGCGTTTCTACATCAAGGAACCCTTCACCATCCATAAAGCGACGAACAAAACTTGTGATTTTCGCACGAGTTTTTAGGCGTTGTGACATTTCAGGGCGACGTAAATCTAAATAACGATAAGTTAAACGACGCTCTTCTGTATTCGTTTGGTTGCTATCTAAAGGTAGCGCTTCAGAACGGTTAAAAATAGACAGCGATTCTGCCGCTAGTTCAATTTCACCTGTTGCCATATTTTTATTAACTTGGCTATCAGGGCGAGCACGTACTGTTCCTGTGACTTGAATACAAAATTCATTACGCAGTTCTGAAGCCTGTGAAAATGCCTCTTTCTGCTCTGGGTCAAAAAAGACCTGAACGATACCTTCACGATCTCGCATATCAATAAAGATAAGTCCACCTAAGTCACGGCGGCGGTTAACCCAACCACAAAGAGTCACTTTTTGGCCCACATGGGCGCTATTCAACTGCCCACAATAATTAGTACGCATACAATATCCTTTTACTCAGCTTGTTGTGCTTTCTGCTGCGGAAATTTTGGCAATAGTCTTTTTCGAGTAGTGTCAAAAAAAAGGCAGACATTATAACGAAAATTCTTCCCGACGATAAGAGTATAGACCTAGATTATATGATACATCTTTTCAAGGATTTGCTAATCCCCAAATAATTAATTAATAATAATTATTTATAGCGACATAAATCGCTTTGAGGTTTATCATTAAATTCGCCGTTTTTTTAGTTTTGGCAATGGAGAAAAGATGGTTAGCTCGCTTTATATCGTATTGGGCGCACTATTATTGATTAAATTGTCCCTAAATGTTGTAAAACTTAGAACACAATATCGAGTTGCATACGGTGATGGTGGTTTTTATGAGTTACAAACCGCTATTCGCGTCCATGGTAATGCAGTGGAATACATCCCTATTTCTATGATCTTATTACTTATCATGGAAATGAATGGCGCCTTTGTTTGGATGGTACATATTTGTGGCTCCATTTTAATAGCCGGTCGTCTTCTTCACTCTTACGGGTTGAAACACCGCGAGATACGCTGGCGTCGCTCTGGTATGGCCGCAACCTATTTATCAATGGTCTTAATGATCCTTGCTAATATTTACTTCCTTCCTTGGATACAAATTTTTTCCTTCTACTATTAATACCACAAGGAAAATATGATCATCCATGATCACAATAGACATCCTTGCTGTTGAGTCTAATAACGGCAAGGTATCGAAAAGGTTTACCTGTTTTTCTAATTTATTTCTAAATAATGCAACTTTGTGAGCAACGTCGCTTCTGGTAGAATACCCGCTTCTTTTATTCTTTAAGTCTATTTTAGTTATGTCTAATTCAAAATCAGCACCACAAGACAACTTATTTGCGACACCTATTGCTAATCTTGGTGACTGGCGCTTTGATGAAAAAGTCGCTGAAGTGTTTCCTGATATGATCAAACGCTCAGTGCCCGGTTACTCCAATATTATTTCCATGATAGGCATGTTAGCGGGTCGTTTTGTCACCCCTCACAGCCAAGTTTATGACTTAGGATGTTCGTTAGGTGCTGCTACCCTTTCCATGCGTCGTAATATCGATGTAGCGGGATGTAAAATTATTGGTGTTGATAATTCACCTGCGATGGTTGAGCGTTGTCAACGTCATATTGATGCTTATAAAGCAGCAACACCCGTTGAAATTATTGAAGGCGATATCCTTGATATTGACATTAATAATGCCTCAATGGTTGTCCTTAATTTCACCTTACAATTTTTAGCCCCTGATAATCGCCAAAGATTATTAAATCGAATTTACCAAGGGTTAAATCCTGGTGGGGTTTTAGTGTTATCAGAAAAATTCAGTTTTCAAGATAAACAAATTGGTGAATTACTGTTTAATATGCACCACGACTTTAAACGTGCTAATGGCTACAGTGAATTAGAGATTAGTCAAAAACGTAGTATGTTAGAAAATGTGATGCTCACTGATCCTGTTGAAACACATAAATCACGCTTACATCAAGCAGGCTTTCCTCATGCTGAAGTTTGGTTCCAATGTTTTAATTTTGGCTCTCTGTTAGCCATTAAAGGCGAATAATCATGATAAATTTTAGCTCATTTTATCAACATATTGCGCAAGATGAACGGTTATTTCATTGGCTTGATACGCTGCCGGCACAATTATCAGAATGGCGCGCCCATGCTTTACATGGCCATTTTGCTTCATGGGAAAGAATGCTGGAAAACTTACCTGAGATTACTCCCACTGAACTTAATTTAAAGCAAGGTGTTATCGCCAATAAAACCCCAGCATTAAGTACCGGTGAACAACTTGGTTTAACGAATATTCTAAAAGCGTTAATGCCATGGCGCAAAGGCCCTTTTTCTCTTTATGGTGTCAATATTGATACTGAATGGCGTTCAGATTGGAAATGGGATCGCGTATTGCCCCATCTTTCGCCTCTTAAAGGCCGATTAGTTTTAGATGTTGGTTGTGGCAGTGGTTATCATATGTGGCGGATGCTTGGTGAAGGGGCTGATTTTGTTGTCGGTATCGATCCCACTCAGCTCTTTTTATGCCAATTTGAAGCAGTCAGAAAATTATTAGGTAACGATCAACGTGCCCATTTAATCCCTGTCGGCATTGAACAAATGCCAGAACTAAATGCTTTTGATACGGTATTTTCAATGGGGGTTCTTTACCACCGTCGTTCACCACTTGATCATCTTTGGCAATTGAAAAATCAGCTCGTTTCTGGTGGTGAATTAGTATTAGAGAGTCTTGTGATTGATGGTGATGAGTTCCAATGTTTAATTCCTGGTGAGCGTTATGCACAGATGCGTAATGTGTACTTTATACCGTCAGCCAAAATGCTTAAAGTATGGTTAGAAAAATGCGGTTTTAAAGATGTACGCATTGTTGATGAAAATGTCACATCACTCGAAGAACAACGTAAAACGGATTGGATGGTGACTGATTCATTAGAAGCATTCTTAGATCCTCTCGATCACACCAAAACCGTTGAAGGCTATCCAGCGCCTAAACGGGCAATTTTAATTGCGACTAAACCTTAATTAACCACGAGTCATTTCTATAAAAAGGGTATTTATCAATAATACCCTTTTTATAACCTGTTGGTTTTATTTTCTGTTTATATAAAATCCCCGTGTCTATAAACAATAAATTTTATATGAGTATTGATTAAGGTTTTTTTGTCATTATAATTCTTCATGATTTTATCTTTTTTCTCTCCAAGAGGTACTTCCCTACAATGAACTAAATTCTGCCAGAAAATTCTCTCAATACCGTTTTGGTATCCATTTTCTGTTACTGGCAGACACTCGTTTATTGCTCTATAAACTCAATTAAGATCATTGCTGTCTGCCACCTATTTTTTAGGAGGCTTAATTATGACGATCGCCTGTCAATTTTCTCAGCTTAATATTGAATTCAATCAAGAAGCGCTTTTCCCACCGCTGACTCATTCACTGGCTTGCCAAAGAAATGCTTTAATTGGTCAGAACGGTAAAGGAAAATCGGTGCTGTTAAAATTGTTAGCACAAAAACTATTGCCTTCATCAGGCCATATCATGTGGCGTATGCCTTTTATTCATGTCGATCAGCTTACTCGCCTAACAGGTAACACCATTGCTGATGCTTTAGGTATAGATACTTTTTTTCAAGCATTTAAGCGGGTTGATAACGGCAGTGCTTCATTAGAAGATTTTGAGTTACTTGAAGATAAGTGGCATTTGCCCATGACTTGGCAAAATTTACTTCATTCAGCACAACTGCCGGTTTCACTTGATACACCTATTCCCCACTTAAGTGGTGGTGAGCAAACGCGTTTAGCATTATGTCAGGCTTTTTTACATGACGATCATTTTCTATTATTAGATGAACCAGATAACCATCTCGATCATCAAGGTCAGCAATGGCTCGTTGAACAATTAATGCATCATAAATCAGGTGTATTATTTATTAGCCATAATCGACATTTATTATCTTATGCTGAAAATATATTTGAACTGAGTGAAAAAGGCTTACAAGAATATGGCGGTAATTATTCGCTTTATGAAACACAAAAAAATGCGCAAATAGCCTCAATCGAAGCTGCAAATGAGCGTATCAATAGTCAAATAAAACAGGAAAAACGCCAACAACATGTAACATTACAAAAAGCATTACAGCGACGTAAACAAGGTGAAAAGATAAGAAACAGCGGCTCTCAATCACTGTTACTTCTTGATATGCAAACCAATCGAGCTGAGAAAAAACAGTCATCAATAGCTAAACGACATCAGCGCGTTATGGATGATATGCAGTCACAAAAACAACAGTTAGAACAGGAGTTAACTCATATTCATCAGCAAAAATTAATATTAAACTATCAAGGCGATGGCCATCGGTTAAATGTATTTGCCACAGAGATTGTTTTACCTTTTGGCAAGCAAACTCCCTACTCCTTTTCCGCTTATGGTGGTGAACATTGGCATATACAAGGTAAAAATGGCAGCGGTAAGTCAACCTTATTAAAATGTTTAATGGGCAAGCTATCCCCGTTATCCGGCGAATATCGTCTCAACCCAAATTATTGCTATCTTGATCAACATTTAACTTTATTAGATAAATCATTACCCGTTGCTGAAGCGTTATATCAATACCAGCCATTAATGACCATTGAGCAGTGGCGCACAAAACTGGGCATGTTACGTATTCGAGGTAACAAGTCTTTATTTCCTTTAGAAACACTCAGTGGCGGTGAGCAATTAAAAGCAACACTATTAGCATTAATTTATAGTCCTCAACCCCCTGCCGTTTTATTATTAGATGAACCAGATAATTATTTAGATTTAGACTCTAAACAGTTATTGGAAAATTTATTATTTCAATATCAAGGAACATTATTATTAATCTCTCACGATGAAGATTTTGTTAAACAATGTGGTATAACAAATACATTATTACTCTAATAGCAACATACCAAACTAATTAGCTCCCACGTTAAAACAGTATAGACGCTAGAAACAATAAAAAACTTTAGCGTCTTTATTGCTAATAATCTTTTTGTTTTAATCTTAACGATAAACATTATTAGCAGTTTCTATTGTTTTATTTGATTTTTTGGATATTTATTTTTAACAGTCTGTTAATTATAAAACTTAACTTAATAAACACTATTTCAATAAAATTCTCCACTGTGAGGAATTTTATAATATAAAAAGCAGTAAAACATTTGCTAACTTTAATCTTTAACTTATTCATTATTAATGAAGATCTATTTTAATTTTTATCAAATTATTGTTAGCCAAATGGAGAAAACTTTATGTTAAAACATTATTTATTAGCCATTATTATAGGGTGCAGTATATTTCCTGCCTTCTCTGCCACTGTGCCATCAAAGCAAGATAATAGTCCCGCGCCAGCAGCAAAATGGAATTGCTGGGGAAGAAAAGAAGTGAATATGTCTAATCGAAATATCAATAATAAATCGGTCAGTTTAAAGTTAAGTACTGATATTTGTGATAGAAAAGATCTAAGACCATTATTTATCGATGTTTATCTACACAAGATATCCTTTAAAGGGGCGAAATACGATGGGATAACTATTGATATTATCGCCAATGCCACTCATAAATTAACAGGGAAAACACAAGAAATAAGATCAACAGAAAATATTAATAACATAGATGAACATGTGCAGAGATTGCAGTTTAGCGCAGTGCGTTCGGGAGATTATAACGTAGATATAAAACAGATATGGCTTATTTTTAGGGAGCATGGTAAAGCAGTAGGTTCATTTCAGATAACAGGGGATAATGCTCGTAATGGCGAGGCTTATATCGAATCTCATATCACCTATAATGCAATGCTTTCTCTCATTGAGAACGCAAAATCAGAAACATTAACAACAGGAAAACCAAGTCATATCGTTTTTGGTGGTCATTATGAAATACCAATGAATGCAGGCTCAGGAACCTATACATTAGCCAATAACGGCAATCTACTGATTATTCCTAGGATCCATGAAAAAGAAAAATACCTTATTCCTCATCTATTAGGTGATACTCATCAAGGCGAGGCAGCCCGCTGCGAAGGTAATACAAATGCTAAAACACAGGATGGCACTTCACAGACAGCGGAGCTTTATACCCCAGAACAGGCATGGAACAAACTAGATAAACCGTTAGTGGCTTTAAATGCAAACTATTTTGATGTTCGTCCTCAACTCAATAACACCACTTGGCAGAGTAATCTTTGCTCAGTGCCATTAGGGATATATTACGATAATATCGCGCAAGGGCCCACTCATGGTACTCATAACGAGCCCAATCAGTTTTTTGCAGGGCCTAATTACTTTATCAATAACAATAATGAACAAATCGCATTAGATGCACTGTTTTGGGTGTTAGATCAAACATCTAGGATAGATATCTACTATAGCAAAAAAGTATCTGATCCTGCGATTGAACTGTATGCTAATGAACTCTCTTTATCAGGATATCACTTTATTGCTATATCAGGATCCGGTTTACCTGTTCGCGGATTAACACCGCTTCCTACCCCTGATTCTGGCGATTCAGAGACAACCCGACTCGCAATGGGTGCCGATGATAACAATAGCCTTATTTATATTTTCCAAGGTGGCAGTTATAGAGAGGGAATAAGCCGCAATGATCTGCATCATTTATATTATGGCCTTAGCATTGCGCAATCTATGGAGTTAGATGGCGGTGGCTCAGCTGCGCTGGCTTTAAAGGCAGATGAATTCACAGTAAGAGGTGATACAAGGCCTGATTCATCTTGTAACGAAGCAGGTTTGTGGTGCTCTTTGATAACACAACCTGACGGAAAACATCGCCCCGTTCCATCTTGGATTGGTCTGGCTATTAATAATCTAGCTATTGGTCAATAAATTTAATAAAGGGAGTGAAACACTATCACTCCCTTTCGATTTATAAAAGATTATATTAATTAACAGATGTTGTATAAATACTCATAATATCCTTCATTGCCCCCACCACATCTTCATCCACACAATAATGGGTAAATTCATCCACTTCGCTGTCTGAACTCATGGTGACCCCCGCTTTACGATAATTCATTGTCGAGGGTGCTTGTTTGCCCGCTGAGCTATGGATCTCTTGTAATCCCGAGTCTAAAAATTTCTGAATATTACTTAAACGAACTCCCGCCCCCGCCATGATAATCGGCCCTTGGGTTTTTTCATTCAGTGTTCTTAATAGAGGTAAGCCTAATTCAGCATTAGCTTGCTGACCTGAAGTTAAAATACGAGCAACACCTAATTGAGTCAGCTGATCTAACGCTAGCAATGGATTAATACACATATCAAAAGCGCGATGAAACGTAATGGCTAAAGGCCCTGCTAATTCCATCAAAATCGCCATTTTAGGTAAATCAATGTGACCTTCTTCATTTAATATACCAACCACAGCACCGGAAAAACCCATATCACGGATCATACTGATATCGTTTTTCATCGCAGCAAAATCGGCTTGGCTATAACAAAAATCACCACCACGCGGACGAATAATAGGATGAACGGGGATACGAACGAGATCTATGACTTGTTTTAATATTCCATAACTCGGTGTTACACCCCCTTCTGACGGGCTTGTACACAGCTCAATTCTATCAGCCCCCGAACGTTCTGCGATCAGTGCGCATTCTGCACCAAAGCAGCAAATCTCCAGTTTTGCCATACCACCCCTCTCTATCCTTAATACAGAAAGCAATTAGAAAATAACGATATTTCTCAGCAACTACTATCAGTAATTGTTAATAATAGTTGTCGAATATCGTTACTCATTCAATTCCAATATCAGAATTTTGTGCTGATACAAGCAATTTATTTTCTAAAAATGTTGTTCAACACTCACTTTCTACAATTTTCAGTAAGGAATATGGGTGATACTTTATGGTAACGATACCATCGGTTATGGCAACGGTTGGATTAGGTAAACGTTCTTTTTCAGCTTTAGGTTCACTTATTTTAATTTTAATCCCTTCAGGTAAAGGATGGGGTAATAATGTCATCACCTTTTCAACTAATTTTTCAGGAGCAACATTTATTACCTGTTCAATATGTTCCCAACCTTGATATTGGTATTTTTTATCTGTTGGATAAGGTAACTCAACAATAGATATTTGCTGGCCTAACAGTGTTAAAGGTGAGGCTAGCTTAAAGAGATAAATAGGTCGCCCATTAATCATATTATCTGAAATACACTCGCCACATTGACTTAAGCCATTACGCCACTGTTCTGCTAACGCCAAATCGTGACAACGTAACGATATATGATCGGTTTGATAAGCATCAAGGTCGAGGGATAGTTTATTCGCCAGTAGAGCTAAATTTTTTGCAAATAGAGGAAGCTCTTGCGTTAAGTTATTTAAGAAAGGAATTGCGGAAAAAAGCACCATGATAAGTAACCTAAGAGAAAAAACAGAGAAAAACCCTTAAAGATAAGGCGCAGATAGTAGCATGTTCTAGCTAGAATATGTTATAAATTCAAGGTTAAATTCATATTCTTTATAAAAACCTGTCTGGCTAATGTCGTCAGGTTTTATTTTCTCAATAATTTAAGGTAACCCGGTGAATATTCAGGCTTTTCTTTCAGAAAAAATCAGTATGGCGATGAGCGCTGCTGGCGCCCCTGCTGATAGCGAACCACTTGTCCGTCAGTCAGCTAAAGTGCAATTTGGTGACTATCAGGCGAATGGTGTCATGGGAGCGGCAAAAAAAATGGGTATCCCACCCCGACAACTCGCAGAAAAAATTCTGGAACACCTTGATATCACAGATATTGCAGATAAAGTTGAAATAGCAGGCCCTGGTTTTATCAATATCTTCTTATCACCCATTTGGGTTGCACAACAAGCCGAATTCGCATTAGCGGATGAGCACCTTAATATTACCAAGGTAACCCCTGAAACGATTGTGATTGACTACTCATCACCTAACGTTGCAAAGCAAATGCATGTGGGTCACTTGCGTTCAACCATTATTGGTGATGCCAGCGCACGTACTCTCTCTTTTTTAGGTCATAATGTTATTCGCGCTAATCACCTTGGTGATTGGGGTACGCAATTCGGTATGCTGATTGCTTATTTAGAGAAAAAGCAAAATGAAAATGCCGCAGATATGGCATTAGCGGATCTCGAAGAGTTTTACCGTGAAGCTAAGAAATGTTATGACGAAGATGAAGTATTCGCTGAACGTGCCCGTAATTATGTCGTTAGACTACAAGGTGGTGATGAATACTGCCGTACTATGTGGCGTAAGCTTGTCGATATCACAATGCAACAAAATCAGCTAACTTATCAACGTCTTAATGTCACTTTAACCGAAGATGATATTATGGGTGAAAGTCTTTATAACCCAATGTTGCCGGGTATTGTTGCTGATCTTAAAGCAAAAGGTCTTGCTGTTGAAAGTGAAGGCGCTACTGTTGTTTTCCTTGATGAATATAAAAACAAGGAAGGCGAACCAATGGGAGTCATTATCCAGAAAAAAGATGGTGGTTACCTTTATACAACAACGGATATTGCCTGTGCTAAATATCGCCATGAACAATTACATGCAAACCGCGTATTATATTACATCGACTCACGTCAACATCAGCATTTAATGCAAGCTTGGACTATTGTCCGTAAAGCAGGCTATATTCCTGATAGTATGTCACTCGAACACCATATGTTTGGCATGATGTTAGGTAAAGATGGGCGTCCATTTAAAACGCGCTCGGGTGGCACAGTACGTTTAACTGACTTACTCGATGAGGCTCATGAAAGAGCATTAACATTAATTCGCGAAAAAAATCCTGATATGGATGAAGAGGAATTAAATAATATTGCTCGTGTAGTGGGCATTGGTGCTGTTAAATACGCAGATTTATCAAAAAACAGAACCACCGATTATATTTTCGATTGGGATCTGATGTTAAGTTTTGAAGGTAATACTGCACCTTATATGCAATATGCCTATACTCGTGTTGCCTCTATCTTTAAACGTGCAGAAATAGATGAAAGCGCATTAACCCAGCCTATCTCATTAACACAGCCTCATGAAAAACAACTGGCACTACGTTTAGTACAGTTTGACGAGACTATCACGCAGGTTGCACGTGAAGGTACACCTCATGTGATGTGTGCATACTTATATGATTTAGCGCAGTCCTTCTCAGGTTTTTACGAGAACTGCCCTATTCTATCGGCCGAAGATGACAATGTACGCCAAAGCCGTCTTAAGCTAGCACGTTTAACAGCAAGAACCTTAAAGCAAGGCTTAGAGACTTTAGGTATTGAAACTGTCGATAGAATGTAATTAAGCCATTATATTTATCTAAAAAAACCGATGGTGAAATCACCATCGGTTTTTCATTATAGAAATTTAATAGATAGAAACTTAATAGCGAGTTGATTAACCGTTACTATCTTAACTAACAATAAACCATGCCTTGATGCTAATATCACTAGTCTTCATTAGCCGTGATCACATCCTCACAGAGAAGACCAGAAACATCTTTAACATCAATCCAGCCATCAACACTGTCTATTGGCTTATCTGGGCTGTATAAGCGCTGATCAACATCTTTTGCCGTAAAGCTGACTTGTTCATTAGTTTTATTAAATACGCCGACACAGTTAACGGGTGTCAGTTGAGAGGTTTTGATTTTTCCATCTGCAGTGCAACCAGCAAGAAATAATGTGGCTAATGACACCGAAAGGATAATGGCCTTTTTCATAATCGCTCCTAAAACACACTTTATTTTTTAGTGTGATAAAATACTCGTTAAATGATTATTTAGTAGTTTTTATTCTACATATTCAACGGTTATAACGCTTGATAGCTTAGTTAATTATAATAAATTAGATAGAAAATAATTTGCGTTATAGAGCTATTAATAGAAAAAATAAAGAAAGGTATTCAAGAATAAGAAAAGAGAGGGAAAAACAGAAAACAAAGACGGGAGAAATGAAAAAACCACTATCAGGTTTTAGACCTAAAATGAGTAGTTATAACTACTTACCAATCACAGATCCAAAATAAATTTCATTATTAACACAATCTACTGTTCACTGCTTATCCCTAGCAATCGCATTATCTATCCGAAGCGCAGACAAAATAGATATGATTGCTTTCAGTAGTACTGAACGATAACAAGCAAATAACTTTACAGTCACTGTTAATCTACCTGAATGAAAAAATAATAATATGTCTCAAATCAAAGAATTCAAATGTTTTAAAATATAGCTCAACATTTTGAAATATTCGTAATATCTCATCATTTAGTAAGAAATATTTAACAGATGTGTCAATTTTTAAACCTAAACAACACAAGAGAGTTTATCTAAAAAAAGATAATTTGTCAAAGCGTAAGTTGCTAGAAAATAGCGTCTATTTTTTTACTTTATGTAAAATATTACTTAAAGTACACAATTTGTCTAAACCCATCACCTTTAAAATATGTTAAGTTTTTCTTATTAATTAACGGTTAAATATAGGCTAATATAGGCAAAAAATGGAAAATTTATTTATTTGACAGAAAAAAAATTAATAAAAAAATAAATGTTTATCTCTTGTTTTCCTTCACGACTATTCGCTAGAAAATTTAATCATGTATTTTATTGCGTAAATTACATGGTATAAATGTGATCTAGATAACAATATTTTTTGTCTAAAATAAGAGAAAAACACTAACTATAGGTGATGTTAAATAGTGGTAATAAATAGACAACGCCCCACTTTGTTACACTCAGTGGGGCGCCAGTTTGACAATAAAATTATAATGCTCGTAGAGAAAAATGTTTCGGTCTAAATCCAACAGCATATAAAGTGACAAAATAACTTGCGGCACCTGCCACAACAACAAGTAATAAACGTAAAATACGCATTAGCATATTCCCTTGTTGCCAATCAGGCATCACCCATAGCATGCCGACTAATACAGCACTCATCACAGCTAACGCAATAGCAAGTTTTAATAAAAAGATAGGCCAACCCGCTAATGGTTGATAAATTTCTTGTTTACGGATTTGCCAAAATAGCATTCCTGCATTAAAACAAGCGGCTAATCCAATCGAAAGAGCCAGTCCCACATGCTTTAAACTCCCAACAAAAGCAAGGTTCATTAATTGAGTCAAAATAAGCGTTGCAATGGCAATTTTAACCGGGGTTTTAATATCTTGGCGAGAATAAAAGCCCGGTGCTAATATTTTTATAATAATTAACCCCATTAACCCAATGCAATACGCCACTAATGCTTGTTGAGTCATTAGCGCATCGTGCCCATTAAAATTACCATATTGAAATAACGAAATGGTTAAAGGGCCTGATAATAAAGCTAAACCCAAGGTACAAGGTAAAGCCAATAAAAAACAAAGCCTTAATCCCCAATCCATTAATTTCTGATATTCTTGTGTGTTGCCGCTGGCAAAACTTTTAGATAATGAAGGTAATAGAATTGTTCCTAATGCCACCCCTAACACACCAGTAGGAAGCTCCATTAGGCGATCGGCGTAATACATCCAAGAGACTGAGCCAGACACCAAGAATGAGGCAAAAATAGTATTGATGATCAGCGAAATTTGGCTGACAGAAACCCCTAAAATAGCGGGTCCCATCAATTTAATAACACGCCACACTCCGCTATTTTTAAACGAGATCCGCGGTAATACCAACATCCCTATTTTTTTCAGATGCGGAAGTTGATACCCCAACTGTAAAATTCCTCCTGCTAAAACAGCCCAAGCAAGCGCCATAATAGGTGGATCACAATAAGGAGCAACAACGAGAGCAAAAAAGATCATACTCACGTTTAACAACGTAGGTGCAAAAGCTGGAACAGAAAAGCGATTCCAAGTATTTAAAATAGACCCTGTTAATGATGCTAATGAAATTAATAAAATATAGGGAAAGGTGATTTTCAATAGATCCGTTGTGAGTTGGAATTTATCCGCTGAATCAGCAAAACCGGGTGCCGTAATATAAATAACCCACGGTGCGGCAACTATCCCTATTACTGTGACAATCGCTAAGATCAACGTCAGCATTCCCGATACATAAGCAATAAAAGTACGAGTTGCCTCTTCTCCCTGTTGACTTTTATACTCCGCTAAAATAGGAACAAATGCCTGTGAAAATGCGCCTTCGGCAAAAATGCGTCGCAATAGATTAGGTAGTTTAAATGCAACAAAAAAGGCATCGGTTGCCATACCTGCACCAAAAATACGCGCAATAATCGCATCACGAATAAAGCCCAGTACTCGTGAAAACATCGTCATCGAACTCACTGCAGCCAGTGATTTAAGTAAATTCATAGTTCATTCTAGTGTTTGTTGTGGTAAGGAATAAAAAGAAAGAGACTATACTCCGTCTCTCACACTGAAAAATCAATCATCAACTTGCTAGGAATACACTTAACTGTTTTTTTGATCAAAAAATAGTTCACCTTAGTCAAAAAACTCAATATTTTAATGTATATTCGCCATTATCCTTTGGGAAAAGGACGAGTTGTTAATGCGGTAAGTACATGATCACGCCATTCTTGATTTATCTGCAGATAATTTTTAGCGTAACCTTCTCGTTCAAAGCCATGTTTAGCCAATAAATTACCACTGCGTAAATTATGAGGCATATAATTTGCCATAATACGATGCATTCCTTGTTGACGTTGCATAAAGCGTAATGTTTCATGCAATGCTTCTGACATATAGCCTTGCCCTTGCCACTTCTCACCGACGGAATAACCTAAAAAGCAGGCATTAAAAGCACCACGCATGACATTGCTGTAATTAGCAACCCCTATGACTTCATCTTCTTTTGGCGTCAATAATAGAAAATGAAAAGCACTCTCTTGGCGGTGCAATTCATTTATATAAAGTAAGCGGTGCTCCCACCCTGAAGGTAAATAGTGCGATTTATCTCTTACTGACTCCCAAGGGATCAAGAAATGGCGGTTTAGTGTATAGTAATTAGCTAACTTCTCTGCATCTCTTTCATAAGCTAAGCGAACGATCATTCTTTTCGTTTCAAAACGAACTTTAGGGATCCCACTACGATAACCAAACATATCAGTCCTGTTGTATTTTTGATTAATCTTATTCTGAAGTAATCCTACTATTTCTAGCATTATCATCAATAAAAAAATATCATCTATAATAAGCTATCAATTAATAAAATTAACAGACAGAATAGATAAACAAAGCTCTGTCTTTGCCCTCCCTTTTATTTATTTTAAATCATTTGTTTAACTTATGGTGAATAATGGCACTGGTAACACAAGCTCGCACCTTAGGGAAATACTTTCTCCTCCTTGACAATATGCTGGTTGTTTTAGGATTTTTTGTCGTATTCCCTTTAATATCAATTCGGTTTGTTGAGCAATTAGGCTGGGCGGGTGTGATTGTCGGCTTTGCCCTTGGGTTAAGACAACTTGTACAGCAAGGCTTAGGCATTTTTGGCGGTGCCATCGCCGACCGATTTGGTGCTAAGCCGATGATTATTACCGGTATGCTATTACGTGCTCTTGGCTTTGCATTAATGGCTTTAGCGGATGAACCTTGGATCCTTTGGTTATCTTGTATTTTATCTGCACTCGGTGGCACTTTATTTGATCCGCCAAGAACTGCCCTCGTGATAAAATTAACTCGCCCTTATGAACGGGGTCGGTTTTATTCTTTATTATTAATGCAAGATAGTGCGGGTGCCGTTATTGGGGCTTTAATTGGCAGTTGGTTACTCCTTTATGATTTCCATTTAGTTTGTTGGGTTGGCGCTGGCGTATTCGTTCTTGCGGCTATTTTTAATGCTTGGTTACTACCTGCCTATCGTATATCAACCACGAGAACACCGATAAAAGAAGGGCTAAAACGCGTTATTCTTGATAAACGTTTTGTTCAGTATGTTCTTACTCTTACGGGATACTTTGTACTGTCGGTACAAGTTATGCTGATGTTTCCGATTGTTGTTAATGAAATTGCCGGCACCCCTAGCGCAGTAAAATGGATGTATGCGATTGAAGCTTTATTATCATTAACACTGCTTTACCCTATTGCCCGTTGGAGTGAAAAACATTTTCGCCTAGAACAACGCTTAATGGCAGGATTATTTCTGATGAGTATCAGTATGTTTCCTGTGGGGATCACCCACTCATTACATGCCATATTTCTTATTATCACCCTATTTTACCTAGGCACTATTACCGCAGAGCCTGCTCGAGAAACATTAAGTGCCTCTTTAGCAGATCCTCGTACTCGGGGCAGTTATATGGGTTTTAGTCGATTAGGGTTAGCTTTTGGTGGCGCGATTGGCTATACCGGAGGGGGATGGATGTATGATATTGGCAAACAACTTGAACTGCCTGAACTACCTTGGTTTTTATTAGGCACAATAGGGTTTATCACCCTTTACGCACTACATCGACAATTTAATCGTAAAAAAATTGAAACAGCCATGCTTACCCCATAGAGATCAGGTACACTTAGCGTGTTTACCATCAAGGAGTGTGTATGAAAGCTATTTTTTTGACTGCTTTATTTGTATTAACTAGTTTAGTGACTGGCTGTGATCAAATCAGACAATTTGATGTCAGTGAAAAAGTAATTAATGACTATCTGAGTCAAAAATCGGGATTACAAAAACACATTGGGGAAGACGGTGTTGTTTCTGCCGATATCACATTAAGTGATTTAGCGATCAAAATTGGTCGTACTGAGCCTGGAAAAGTGAGCTTTTCTGGTAGTGCTTCTCTTAAAATTGATTCTTTGTTTGGCAAAACTGGCGCGAATGTGAATTTAACTTTATCAGGCCAGCCCTTTTATCAAGCAGAGCTTGGGGCGATATATATCAAGTCAATGAAAATTGATAGCTATAAAGTGTCTCCTGAAAAAATGGAGCCAGTTGTAATGGCATTAAAACCTTACTTAGATACGACTATTGCGACTTATTTTGATAATCAGCCTGTTTATGTGCTCAACCCTGAAAAAAATAGTGCAGAAGCGGCTGCCTTTAAATTAGCAAAAGGGATTGAAGTTAAACCGGGTAAGTTTGTGATCCAACTTTAATCACAAAATGGTTAATTAAATATTTTTATCGTAATAAGGGCATTGGTTTTTATAAATATAAATAATTATAATATATATTGAATATTAATCATGATGATGATTCATAGGATTAATACTGATATGAATTAATTATTTTCTAGCCATAACATGCGCAATAAGCGGAACGGCACCCAAATAAGATAGCTATTCTAGGGTGCCGTTCAAAACATCAACATTTTTATTATAGGATTTGATTATTTATTTTTCGTCTTCTTCATCTGATAATTCTTCTCGTAATGCAGAAAGTGCCCCACGCGTAATTGCTGCTAAAGTACGATAAAAATTTGTTTTAGCATGCGCTTCAACCTTACCTAAAAAAGTTCCCGCCCAAGGTAATAGATAGTTATCAAATAGCTGTGTTTGTGCTAATACTTCATCTTGTGCGGCATTATCTTCAAGCCAAGAAGCGGCAAGTAACAACGCACCAAAGCTATCTGTCGCTGATCCGGTGACAGGCATACCTCGAGTGACTAAGAATTGACGAATATCTTGCTCTTTTATATCACCGTAATCATGTGCATAAAGAGATACTGCGGGTATTGGGTCAGCAAAAAGCGATTGGTAGTCAGCTTCTACTGCCGCTAAATCAGCTACGCTACTTTTTAACGTTTTGAATAGTTCATCTTGCTCTAATGGCCATAATTGGCTTAGTTTATCTTCCGCTATCATGGTTATGATCGGTGCTAAAATAGCATCACTCGGTGCACGTTGAAATAATGTACCTAATAGACGGCAGACAATCGAAAATTCATTCATTCTATTTTTACCCCATAAAGTTTGGTTTTATTGTCCTGTTAACCACCAGAAAATCAACAATTTTCTTTATTCTCTTTTCACTCTATTCCATTAATTACACATTATTTTCAGTCATTAATAACAGAAAAAGCGCGCTCTTATCATTAAGCTATATAGCCTAATATAAGAAACGCGCCTAATCCCATGTTATTTCTATTACGACAATAACACTTTATTGCATCATTTAGCTGGCGATATCGAGAAAATTATCTCTGACACCATTAACTCGAAACCACCCTGCAATACTGATCCTTTCTTTATGAGTAGGTAATACTTCATGTGGAAATTGTTCTGAAAGAAAAACCACTAAACGACCACCTTGAGGGGCGACTGTCGCTAATTGATTATCATCCAGATCATAGATAACTAGCTCTCCACCATCTTGTTGTGTCCATTCATCATTAAGATATAACACTGTCGTTAAACGTCTTGTGACATTTTCTTTAAATGCATCAAGATGTTTTTTATAGAAAGCACCTTTTTCATAACAAGCGAAATGCGCTTCATATTCAAACAGCCCTAAAAAGAACTCACGATTAACTGCTCGTTGAATGCTTTCCATTTGCATAAGATAATGTTGAACTGGCTCTCCCATTTGCGGCTCTAACCAACGAATTTTATCACTGCGTATCGTGGTTTCTGCTAATAGGTTTTCATGACGTCCTATACGTGCTTGTTGTGCATCATTACCAAAACAAGCACGCAATTGTTTAACCGCCTCAGGTGTAAGGAAATCATCCCATACACACCAACCTTTATCTGCAATTTGTTCAAGAAGACTTGCTATATTCATTAGTCATATTGTCTGATTAACAGGGGAAACTATCTTATAGCACCATATTAGGCCAAATGACAATCTAATAAACTTATCCTTTCGATTACATGAATTTATTAGAACTAAACTCTATAAAAAAGAAAAACACATTGAAATATAAGATATTATTCCATAGAGGGCTACTATAAAAAACTAAAAAGCATTGAATAATAATATATTGCGTTATACATCACCCCAAACAAAGATAAGAAAAATAAATGGTTTACTGAAAATAATAATTGGTAGTTATTTTATCCAATTGCTTTTCATATTCATCATATAAAAAATTAATTTCACCTTTAACTTGATGATGCATAATAGACTTTTTGCTTTCTAATCGTAAAAAAGCAAGAGGAAATGATTTTGCTTTATCAGCGAGTTCACTTATAGACATCACATCTATTGAATTAAGCTGATATACAATATTATTTAACTCTTGTTTCGCATTATTATAGAAATTATCTAATTTATCTTTTATATCATTAACTGTTAGATTTTCATCGGTTTTCACCTCATTGATAAGCTCTTCCAGTTGAGTTTCAAGCACTGTATAACGCGCTCTCCCCTCACTATTTAGCTGATATTTAGAAATAAAATATGGCGTAAATTTTTCATTCATATTATTTTTTTGCTGTGAAGAAAGTATTTTTTTCTTTTCTGTTAAATCAGCTAAGAATTGTTGTACTCTGTTATTATTGTGTACTAGATCTATTGAGTTATCTATTACATCACTCTTGAGAGAAAGATCATTCTCCATCAATTGTGGATTTAGTTTGTTTTTTAATTTCTTATTTGCATCCAACTGCAAATAAACATGATCAAGTTTATTTATACTTCTTTTAACATCGTATTGAACGGGGTATTTATCAAATAGCTTATTTATTTTAAGTACTCTTTTATAAAGTCCTTTTAAATTATTTTTATGTGCTTCAAATTCTTTTTTGTCTTGTTTTATTTTGCCATCATAAATTCTATGTTTAAATAGTGAATTAACTCTTTTTTCTAACATGACTTCAAAATTTTTCAATGATGTCAATGGATACCAGTGAATATTATGCGATGCTTTTGTCGCTGAAGGTGTAAATTTTAAATCTCGGTATAATTCAAAACTTCCACTAAAATACTCAACATCAACATTTTTTTCCAACTGTTTTGCTTTGGTCTCTCCATGACCAATAAATTTATTTATATTGTGAATGACATTTATTATTTTTAAAGAGAGATTAGCACCAACCGCATTTCTCGGTAAATTTAATTCTATATTTTCATTAGCAGAAACTCCCACATCAAAACTAGCTTCACTTCTAAGTTCAACACCTAATGACGCGTTTTGTGTTCTATTAAATTCCAGCGTTGCATTATCCTTAAGTTCACTCTCTGTAAGAGATACCCCTTGATTAATAAATTCGACTAAATCTTTTGGTTGAATTTTAAATGAAAAATTAGATTTTTTTTCATAATGATAATCGAGTATCACACTGGCCATTAACGGTGTAACAAAACCATAATCAATCGGCCCTTCTCTCCATTTTTGATCATAGCTAAAAACCCCAGCAGATAAGCCCGTAGCAATCCCCGCATCCATTTTATTTACAAATGAGAATACAACTTCATCTTGCTTATTTTTTGAGATTGTCAGAGCATGTGTTTTTGCATAATTAGCTAAAAGAAATGCATTTACATCAATGCTTTTAGGTAAATTAAATGCACTAATGCCAAAGAATGCACGGATATCATTATATTGGCTAATTGTAATACTCTCTTTATCATTTAATTGTTCTACTAAAGAATAAACAACCTCACCTTGAGATTTACCATTGTTAATTCCAGTAATATATTTATTAAGCAGATGATAATCATGTTTAATCGCTTTTTTTACATCATTTAGAGCATCTGTTTTAATTGTTCTCGGTAATGTAGCAGAATTAACTATAGCTTTTATAGTAGAAAACATCCCTCTAAAACCAGGATCAAGACTTTTCGCGATATCTTTTACCATTGCACCATATTTTTTTAATGCATATTGTTGTTTTGCTCTATCAAAGTGAACCCTTGCATTATCAATAGCCGACGAAAAAAAGGGAATATTTTTAGCACTAAAATTACCTATTTTTTGAGTAGAAAATGGCTGTCCTGAGTGATAGTTTTTATAGTTATTTTCTCCAACCATTGAATAAAAAGATAACGGTGGCTCTTGAGTTAAACGAGTGATTTCATAATGATAATCTTTTAATGCAAAAATATGCAGAGGATCAAAGTAATATATTTTTATTTTATTACCTTTATCAACCACAAGTTGGATTTTATTTAACACCGGTTTTATCGCTAATATTTTATCTTTTGATTTTAATGGCAATTTTATTTCATTTTTTTTACTCTTACCATCTACGTCATCCTCTTTAGGCATTAGCGTTGGTGGTAAGCCATATGTAAAAAGTTTATTATCTTGTAAATTTATAGTAATAGGCATCCCTTCTCTATTTATTTTTAATACATTTCCTTCTTCTTTCTCTATAATATTATTAATATTAGATAAATCATGTTTTAAACTATCTTCTATTTCATATTTTTCATATTCAATAATAAAATTAATATTAGTATTATCGGTGGCGTCATCGCTTAAATTATATTCACCTTCAATCTTTTTAAACTTTATTTTATAAAGTTCATTATTATTTCCTGAACTATCTCTCTTACTCCCAATTAAAAACCCATTATAATCGACATATAGTTCTTTAAATTTTATATCATCACCATGTTGAGAGTTGATATGAAATACATTATATTTAAAACCTCCATTAAAGTACTTTTGAATTAATCCGGTAAATAAATCATATGTTTTCCCTTTTATTAACATTAAGGTTCCATCATCATCAAGGGTAATTCCCATATTATTAAGTAGTGGACTATTTGTTGATCCAAGATAAACATAATTATTTACATTATTTAAGCTAAACTGTTTAATATTTGTATTATATACAGCAGGGGTATTAGACACATCGGAAATATAATTTGTTGATTTATAATTATTAAAAACACCAACCTCTGTTAACTTATTAACATATGTCATTATTTTATCAATCATAAACACCTCAACATTTCAAGCAGATGAGGTATCATCGATAAGACATATTATAAGAGATATCTTTTATAGCCTATTTTTTATTATATTATCTAAAATTTAGAAAAAGTTCTTTTTTTGAAAGTTTAGGAAAAAAAATAGACAATAAAATAAAATTTATTGTCTATTTATATATATATTATATCTATATTATTTAATAGCCACTTTTCATATCCACAACACCAAAAGGTGTTTCGCCCTTTTCAATACGTTGAATATTTTCAACAATTGTATCCATTGCAATATCTGGAATAGTAAAAGCAGCAATATGCGGTGTAATAGAGATACGAGGATGAGTCCAAAACGGATGCATACCCGGTAATGGCTCTTGGCTAAATACATCTAAAGAGGCATCAGCAATATAACCTTGATCGATAGCTTCTAGCAGATCTTGATCAACAAGATGTGCTCCCCTTGCCAAATTAATTAAATAAGAAGAAGGTTTAAGCTGTTCAAAAAGCGAGAAATTTAAAATACCATGAGTTTGTGGTGTATAAGGTAATAGATTGATTAACAACTGACACTCTTTAACAAAATCGCTCAGTTGAGCGTTACCATAAAAACTCTCTACCTGATTAATTTGCTTTTTACTACGACTCCAGCAACGCACGTTAAAACCAAGTTCAGCAAGCTTAGTCGCTACACTTGCGCCTAATGCACCTGCACCCAAAACACCAATAACAAAATTATCATAAGTATGTGCGGGGAGTTGTTTCCATAAGCGTTGTGATTGTTGACGTTTATAATCATCCATACGGCGAAAATAATACATCACTTTAGCAATGGCATACTCTTGCATTTGCAAACCCATACCCGTGTCTTCTAAGCGCATTACCGGAACCCCAGCGGGTAATGTGCCTGGTTTTTGTTGCTCTTGCTTTAAAATGGCATCAACACCCGCACCAAGGGCAAAAATACCTTTTAATTGGTTACGGCTTGCTAACATTTCATAGGGAGGAAGCCAGACCATTGCATAATCAGCAGGCTTATCATCACCATGCTCCCAAACACGAATATGCGCGTCAGGAAGTCGTGCTTTCATTCCACTTATCCATGTATTTGCATCAAAAAAAGGATGATAAAAAATAATATTCATTTTTGCCTTCCTCCAGCATTTTTACCATAGGGTGCGAGGGTTATGCTTTTATTTCAAGTCTGTTTGAAAAAGTTGTTAAGAAAAATGTTGATAATGTTAACCAGCTAACGAAATTTAGCTAAAAAATGGATGTTACATCTCAAAAGAGATCACATTATTTGCTTAAGCCTTGTTCATATTGTTTTTTATTTGACTGGTTGGCACAAAAGTTAAGGAAAAAACGCATTTAGCTGTTGACGCTTATCACTCTTTTCCCTATAGTAGCGCCCCGTTGAGCATGAATGCCATGTTTAACCACAATACGGTGAGATGTCCGAGAGGCTGAAGGAGCACGCCTGGAAAGTGTGTATACGGCAACGTATCGAGGGTTCGAATCCCTCTCTCACCGCCATCTTCTAAGAAAGCGCCTAGTTAAAAAACTAGGCGTTTTTTTGTCTTGCTGTCCTTAATCTATACAGCATCTATACAGCGACAAAGTTCTGCTTGCTACCAGTACTAAAATTGTAATAATAAATTTATTGTGATTGTTTTTATATACGTTGCTATTAACTGATTCTAGATACTTAATTAATCTATTTAATAAAAATGCTCTTTTTCATATACATTAATTAGCTTTATTTATAGAATTGTTTTTTCCTTTATTTTATAAAATACTTTTTAGCTATTTTTATACATTACTATTTTTAATGACAATTATTCTAAAATAAAACGCTTTATATAATTTATAGAATAACGTCAAACTTCTTTTTCATGAAAGTAACAGAATAAATACAATACGTTACATAACGTTATCTCTTTTGCTTAAGTTTTTCAATTAATTGCTTTAATTTTCGCTAAGTATTAAGATAGTGTTTAATAATTTGATATATCACATTATTATTAGCAAATAAAAGCGATATCCTTTCTGCTCTTTTTTATCGCCTTTATTCGGCATTTGACTTCTTATTTTGGTTTAAGCCTAAATGAAAACGCATAAAGTTAACCGGGTTCGCCCCTTTAGTGCATTTATTGATGCATGTGTAAAAGAGCCTTACTCTTTTGCCCGTTTATTAAAAGATATTATTGCAGGGATCACCGTCGGCATTATCGCAATACCACTGGCAATGGCATTGGCTATTGGTAGCGGTGTTCCCCCGCAATACGGTCTTTATACCGCAGCTATTGCCGGTATTATTATCGCTGTAACAGGTGGCTCTCGCTACAGTGTTTCAGGGCCTACTGCCGCCTTTGTGGTGATACTTTATCCTGTTTCACAACAATTTGGTTTAAGTGGGCTATTAATTGCCACTTTGATGTCTGGGATTATTTTAGTGGTTATGGGGTTAGCTCGTTTTGGTAAGCTCATTGAATATATTCCCGTTTCTGTCACATTAGGATTTACTTCGGGGATTGCCATCACTATCGCCACCATGCAGATCAAAGATTTCTTTGGCTTAGAAATGTCGCATGTCCCAGAAACCTATATTGATAAAGTAATTGCTCTAGGTGCCGCTCTACCGACAATCCATCTTGGAGATACATTAATAGGTGCAACCACTCTCTTAGTATTAATTTATTGGCCTAAATTGAATTTACGCCTTCCCGGCCATTTACCAGCATTAATTGCCGGTACGGCTGTTATGGGGATAGTTAATTTATTTGGCCATGATGTTGCCACCATTGGTTCACAATTTAGCTATCTATTGCCTGATGGTTCAACAGGACAAGGTATTCCGCCGATCCTGCCACAATTTGTGCTACCGTGGAATTTACCCAGTAGTGGTGAGTCTATTGCATTAAATTGGAGCACGGTCAGTGCGTTATTACCCGCCGCTTTTTCAATGGCAATGTTAGGTGCGATTGAATCACTCCTCTGTGCTGTGGTGCTTGATGGTATGACGGGGAAAAAACATCACTCTAATGGTGAGTTAGTCGGTCAAGGTATTGGTAATATTGTAGCACCTTTCTTTGGTGGGATCACCGCAACTGCGGCTATTGCCCGCTCAGCGGCAAACGTACGTGCCGGTGCAACGTCCCCTGTATCTGCGATTGTGCACTCTTTATTAGTTTTAGTAACTTTACTGGTTTTAGCGCCTTTTCTCTCTTATTTACCATTAGCAGCAATGTCTGCATTGTTATTAATTGTTGCATGGAATATGAGTGAAGCTCGTAAAGTTATCGATCTTATTCGTCATGCACCAAAAGACGATATTATCGTTTTAGTATTATGTTTATCGCTTACCGTGCTGTTTGATATGGTTATTGCGATCACTATCGGCATTGTATTAGCCTCTTTATTATTTATGCGTCGTATTGCTAATATGACTAAAATAACAGAATCAACTTATACTGATGATGATAAACAATTATTAGTTGTGCGTGTTAATGGTCCGCTATTCTTTGCTGCCGCCGAGCGTATTTTTAATGAATTACGTGAACGTAGTAAAGGATATAAAACTCTTATTATGCAGTGGGATGCTGTACCTGTATTAGATGCTGGGGGATTACATGCTTTCCAACACTTTGTGGCGGATGTGCAACATGATACTCATATTATTGTTTGTGATATTCCCTTCCAGCCATTAAAGACATTAGCAAGAGCACGAGTAACGCCAATTGATGGCACACTTAATTTTTATCCTTCGCTACAAAAAGCGCTGGATGATATGGAATTAATTCAGTAGTTTTTTAATTATTAATTATAAAAATCTTTAAGCCCTTAATTTACACTATTTAATTAAGGGCTTAATTATTAAGTTATTATTTATATTTTATTTGCCATTGAAAGTGCAGATAAATGGTTTTAAAGGAAATTAATAAAGAAAGAGGGGATTTAATCAATTTGGTATTGTCATGCATTGACCGGTAGAGCAAAAGCCGCTGCAAGTAGTTTAGCATTAGGCTTTGGTGGATTATCTAAAAGTTCCATAACACGTAATGTGTCTTTTCCTGATAATTTTAAACGCTCATTATTTTCAATAACTTGCCGAGCTACAGGTACAATGTTACGAAGTACAAACTCTGTTAAGTTTGTATTTTCCAAACTAGCAGCACGAACCAGCAGTGATTTATCTTCTGTAGTGATACGAATTGACACTCGTTCACTGTTTTCTACTAGTGCTTGAGCCATAGCAACCTCCTTTGTACAGCTTCAAAGCTGTACAGTATGATTAAAAAAGTTACAAGTGATTTTATGTTGAGTGGATAATTATTTACAATTAGCCACAAAAGGGTTATTTATCCCACTACCTTGTACGCCTTTTTCTAATAAGTATTGATAGAGTGCATTCATACCCAACCAGTGATTTTCACACCATTCAGGGGCTAATAAAGTAGGTTTTCTGGCACTGGCACAAACACGATGATAAATAACTTCTGCAGGAGTATGACGGATTATTTCACCAGCAGTATAAACATATTGTTGTTGTGTTAATGCACGAATACGCCCTGCTTTCCATGCTTTGGCTATCGTACTCCCCTCAACTATGTGTAAAGGGTGTAATTTTAGTCCATCAACACCGGTTTCTACTACCTGCTCTAAGGTTTGCATATTTAACTGATGATCTTCACGAGGTAAACCGATAATAAGATGCGTACACACTTTTAAACCTCGTCGACGCGCTTCTTTTGTGGTTGCTTGATAACATTGAAAATCATGACCACGATTAATATGCTTTAATGTCTTATTATGTGCAGTTTGTAATCCTAACTCTAACCATACTTCATAACCTTGTTCGCAATAGCCTTGCAGTAGATCTAACACACTGACGGGCACACAATCAGGGCGTGTTCCCACACATAATCCAACCATATTGGCTTGTAATAATGCACTTTCATACATTTTTCGTAGATGTTCTACTTCTGCATAGGTACTAGTATAGGCTTGAAAATAAGCTAAATAACGGCGAGCACGGGTAATATGCTTAGCTTGGTAGGCGATTTGCTCTTCAATAGAGTGATATTGCGTTTGCTCATCAGCAAAAGAAGAGACATTGCAAAATGTACACCCTCCTCGTCCTAATGTGCCATCTCGATTAGGACAACTAAAACCACCATGAAGGGTTATTTTGTGGATTTTTTCATGATAACGGCGCTGGAGATCAGCGCCGAACATATTCACTACAGTGTGTAGTTGCATAACAATTTTATTTACTGGTATCTAACTCAGGGAAGCTTTTTACCAGAGAGTCAATCGCTTTAATTTGAGCTAAGAAAGGTTCTAATTTAGCTAATGGTAAAGCTGATGGGCCATCACAGCGGGCATGATCAGGATCGGGATGAGCTTCAAGAAATAACCCTGCCAGACCCACTGCCATACCTGCACGCGCTAACTCAGCGACTTGTCCACGACGACCACCAGAAGCCGCACCGAATGGATCACGGCATTGTAGTGAGTGGGTAACATCAAAAATCACTGGAGCCCCTTCTGAGGCTTGCATCATGACATGAAAACCTAGCATATCGACCACTAAATTATCGTAACCAAAATTACTACCACGGTCACATAAAATCACTTGGTCGTTACCGCCTTCTTTAAATTTCTCGACGATATTTCCCATTTGACCAGGGCTAACAAACTGTGGCTTTTTCACGTTAATTACCGCACCGGTTTTGGCCATTGCCTCAACCAAATCGGTTTGACGCGCTAAGAATGCCGGTAGCTGAATAACATCAACGACTTCAGATACAGGCTGAGCTTGTGAAGGTTCATGAACATCCGTGATAATTTTTACCCCAAAAGTCTCTTTTAGCTCTTGGAAAATTTTCATTCCTTCATCAAGACCCGGTCCACGATAAGAGTGGATAGATGAGCGGTTTGCTTTATCAAAAGAGGCCTTAAATACATAAGGAATATCTAATTTTTGAGTAACCGTGACGTAATGCTCACAAATACGCATGGCTAAATCGCGCGATTCCAATACATTCATGCCACCAAAGAGCACAAAGGGTAAATTATTTGCTACCTTGATATCACCAATACTCACCACTTTATGTTGCATATCTATTCCTATCTTATTTTGCCATGTACCGTTATATACCCAGTACGGGATTAAATTTTAATGTAAAACAACAGGATGCTGTTCTATTGAATGAATTTGAATTTTAATCATCTCTGAAATGGGATCTTCCGGACACTGTTCAACAAAGTAGTTAAGGTCAGACAATGCCACATGATTACACTCTAATTGAGCATAAATCAGCCCACGATCACGTATTTCATAGGGATCTTCTGGATCAAACAATAATACCGTTTCACTGGTCTTAAGTGCCTGCTCCATCTTCTTTTCTTCCATTAAAGAGACTTTGAGTGTATCTAATAACTTGCGAATAATAGAACTGTGTTCTGACTCTTCTAGATCGGATGCTGATAGCTCAGATGTACTGCCTACATTACCTTTTAGCCAAACGTCTAAAGTATGACGAGAAAGATATTCACCATTAATGGGATTTAAGAAAAGTGGTTTTTCATCCGGAATATCTATTCTGATAATTAACTGTGTAGGAAAAATAACTGGCGCTAACGGTAAATTTATTGCCTGTGCAATATAAATTAAAATGGAACCTAATGACACAGGTGAACCAATATGAGTGGCCAATACTTTATCTAACCATAACGTATCAGAAAGACAATATTTGCCACTTGCACCACTGAAATGCCATTGTTTATAAAATAGCTTCAGCAGTGCATCAATTCTCTCTTGTATACTGGCTTGGTGGGGAATTTCCGCTTCTGCTTGCTCCACCAGCTGTGCCAATTGATAGCCAACTGAAGTGACCGGAAAATCTGGGCGAATTGCCTGAGAGATAAGGATCATACCCTTAACCAAAGGGGCTTTGTTAAATTCGTAATCAGCTATGGTTTCTATCATCATTCCAACGACCTACTGTCACTCGCTCATTACCGCCGTAATCACGGAAAGTTTCCACGCAGCAGTAACCCTTATCAATAAAAATATTACGTACTCTTTCACCTTGCTGCCAACCATGCTCTATTAATACCCAACCGTTATTAGCTAAAAACTGACGGGCATTTGTAATAATAAGCTCAATATCAGCAAAACCATGATCTGCCGCGACCAATGCGGTTAATGGCTCAAAGCGAACGTCTCCTTGAGAAAGATGTTCATCTTCTTCATCAATATAAGGAGGATTGCTGATTATCATATCAAATTGATAACCAGAGAGTGAACTAAACCAGCAACTTTCCATAAATTCTACGTTGCTAAGTGCCAAATGTTGTGCATTTTCTGTCGCTAATGCTACCGCTTCTGGTTGAAAATCAACACCAAGGACACGACAGTCAGAACGTTCCGAAGCTATCGCTAAAGCAATAGCCCCTGTCCCCGTACCTAAATCTAAAATTCGACTTGCTTGTGCAGAGAGTTTCTCTAATGCTTTTTCAACTAGACATTCGGTATCAGGCCGAGGGATAAGTGTTGCAGGAGAGACTTTTAAAGGTAGTGACCAAAATTCTCTCTCTCCTACTAAATAAGCGATAGGCTCGCCCTTTATACGTCGAGCAAGGAGGGATGACAATTGCACTAGCTCATCTTCTAAAAGTACAGTTTCACTAAAAGCAATCAAATAAGTACGAGCACGTTTTGTTACGTGCCCTAATAGAATTTCTGCGTCCCGCTTTGGGCTGTCACTATCAATTAATTGCAAGGCTGCTTGATGCAGCCATTGTTTATAATTCATTAATCTTGCTCAGATAAAGCGGATAGCTGATCGGCTTGATATTCAGTGACAATAGGTTGAATAAGTGCATCTAGTTTACCTTCCATCACCTCATCTAACCGGTAAAGCGTAAGGTTTATGCGATGATCCGTCACGCGACCTTGTGGGAAATTATAAGTTCTAATACGATCAGAACGATCTCCTGAACCTAATAAGTTACGGCGTTCAGATGCTTCGGCTTCTTGACGTTTTTGTACTTCGGCAGCACGAATACGCGCACCTAATACTGACATTGCTTTCGCTTTGTTTTTATGTTGAGAACGCTCATCCTGACACTCTACCACAATGCCTGTCGGGATATGCGTAATACGGATGGCCGAATCCGTGGTATTTACGTGCTGACCACCCGCCCCTGATGAGCGAAAAGTATCAATACGTAAATCACTTGGGCTAATTTCAGGTAATTCCGCTTCTGGCACTTCAGGCAATACCGCAACTGTACAAGCAGAAGTATGAATGCGTCCTTGAGATTCTGTTTCAGGCACGCGTTGTACACGATGTCCGCCTGATTCAAATTTCAGTACCCCATAAGCACCATCACCAATCACTTTGGCAATGATCTCTTTATAACCGCCATGTTCGCCTTCGTTTGCATTCATCACTTCAATACGCCAACGACGTGCTTCGGCATAACGGCTATACATACGGAATAGGTCACCGGCGAAAAGTGCGGCTTCATCACCACCCGTTCCGGCACGAATTTCAAGGAAACAGTTGAACTCATCATCAGGATCTTTAGGTAATAACAGTACTTGAAGTTGCTGTTCTAGCTCCTCATTGACGCTTTGTGCTTCTTTTAGCTCTTCTTGAGCCATCTCTTTCATTTCAGGATCATCAAGCATCATTTCTGCCGCTTCCATATCATCTTGCACTTTTCGCCATTGACGATAACAAGATGTGACATCCGTTAATTGAGCATACTCTTTTGAAAGCGCACGAAAACGCTCCTGAGAGGCAATAACATCAGCTTCTGCTAGAAGTGCTTGAATTTCTTCATAACGCTCTTGTAGAGCTTCCAACTTAGCGACAATAGAAGGCTTCATTCGTAGATTAAGATCCTGTTAGATAAAGTTAATTATGGGTAATACCCAAACTTTCACGTAAGAGATTCAGGCGTTCAATATCACCATCACTGGCAGCCTGTTGAAGAGATTTGGTTGGTGTATGAATAAGGCGATTCATCAACTGATGAGAAAGCTGTTGGATCACTTTTTCTGCATCAGCGCCATTTTGTATCAATGCAATCGCTTTTTCTGCCATTTCTGCACGTAACATTTCTGCACTATCGCGATATTCTCTAATCGCCCCGACAGCACCTTGAGCACGTAACCAATCCATAAATTGGCCACTCTCTTGTTGCACGATATGTTCAGCTTCAATGGCTGCGGCTTGGCGCTGTTCACGGTTATGCTGAATGATAGCTTCTAAATCATCAACACTATAAAGATAAACGTTACTCAGTTTTTCAATATCTTGTTCAATATCACGAGGCACAGCAATATCAACAAGTAGCATTGGTTGATTACGACGTTTCTTTAACGCCCTTTCTACCATGCCTTTGCCAATAATAGGCAACGGACTTGCTGTTGAACTGATCACAATATCCGCTTGAGAAAGTGACTCATCAATATCAGATAAAGTGATAACCTCAGCGTCAACTTCATTCGCTAAACGTTGCGCTCGCTCTTTGGTGCGATTAGCAATAATGATTTTTTTGACTTGATGTTCACGTAAATGACGCGCCACTAATTCAATCGTTTCACCCGCACCGACCAATAAGATAGTCAATGATGATAATGACTCAAAGATTTGGCGCGCTAAAGTACAGGCAGCAAAAGCGACAGAAACAGCATTAGCACCAATTTGGGTCTCTGTTCTCACTCTTTTCGCAACTGAAAAGGATTTCTGAAACAGACGTTCCAGCTCTGAAGAGAGCGAGTGATAATTTTGAGAATCGGCAAACGCTTTTTTGACTTGCCCTAAAATTTGCGGTTCACCTAATACCAAAGAATCTAAACCACTAGCAACGCGCATCAGGTGGCTCACTGCTTGATTATCTTGATGCCAATAAACACTATTTTTAAGCTCATGAGGCTCAATTTGGTGATACTGACATAACCAACTGATCAGTTGTTCATGGCTATTTTCTTTATCTTCTAGACTCAGATAAAGCTCAGTACGGTTACAAGTAGACAGCACTACACCACCTCTTACAGCAGGTTGCTGTAACAAGTTATTTAAGGCGTCACCCATGGTATCAGGAGAAAAAGAGACTTTCTCACGTAACGCTACGGGGGCTGTTTTGTGATTAATACCTAATGCTAATAACGTCATATCTTATAATTGAGTTATGAATAAATACCGACTCGCGACTTGACTTAGTATAAACCTAAAACAGCGCATTTAGTATGGACTCTTCATTGCCGCCATTCTACTTGATGAACTCTTTCAATAAAAGTGCTTACTTGTATGATAGGCAAATTCAATCGACTATTTAACGAAATATCGTTATATCTTCGCGTTTATGATACGCTTTTTTGCAACAAAGAACGAATGTAAGGAATATCTCAGCTATGCGCTCACGCATTTTTCCAACCAAATCACTTTTGCGTCTCCTTCCGCTAGCTGCGCTGCTACTAAGTGCATGTAATTTAAATAATATACAAACACAAGGTTCAGCGTCAGATAACGATGTTCAATGGCAATCGCGTCAACAAGCATTAAATAAGATTTCACAATATGAGACACGTGGCGCCTTCGCTTACATTGAAGGCACCTATAAAACTTACGCACGTTTCTATTGGCAAGATAAAGATACCGATCGCTATCGCTTACTTTTAACCAATCCATTGGGGACGACAGAGCTAGACTTAAATGTGATGCCTGGTGTGATTGAAGTGACTGATAATGGTGGTAAAAAGTATTATAGTGACAATCCAACTGAAATGATTTATCAGCTCACCGGTATGGTGATCCCTTTAAAAAATTTACGCGCTTGGTTAATTGGTTTACCGGGTGATGCCACGGATTTTGAACTCGATGCAAATCATCTTTTAAAATCAGTTACATGGCCAACCCCAGAAGGTGATTGGGTGGTAACCTACCAATCCTATGACACCGCAATAACACCGAACTTGCCACAGCGCCTTGAATTAAAACAAGGTGAACGCACGATAAAATTAAAAATGGATAACTGGGATATACAGCAATGACACTAAGTTGGCCCTCTCCTGCCAAATTAAATCTTTTTCTCTACATTACCGGGAAACGCCCCGATGGTTACCATAATCTACAAACCTTATTTCAATTTTTAGATTATGGCGATACGCTAACTTTTACGCCCCGTAATGATACGCAGTTAACCATCTTAACCCCCGTTGAAGGGGTTGCAGATGAAGATAATCTGATTATTAAAGCAGCCAAATTATTACGTCAATACTGTCATCAGCACCATATTCCCCTACGCTATCAAGGGGCAGATATTAGTATTGATAAAAAACTGCCCATGGGAGGAGGTTTAGGGGGAGGCTCTTCCAATGCTGCGACAACACTCATAGCCCTTAATTACCATTGGCAAGCAGGCCTAAGCGATGAAACATTAGCCACACTCGGCGTGACGTTAGGCGCAGATGTGCCGGTATTTGTTAAAGGGCATGCCGCTTTTGCTGAGGGTGTTGGTGAAATATTAACCCCGGCATCACCCAAAGAGTGTTGGTATTTAGTTGCTCACCCCGGAATTTCTATCCCAACCCCGACAATCTTCACAGATCCAGAATTAAAACGTAATTCGCCTATTCGCTCTCTGGGCGCATTATTACAGGCTCCGTTTGCAAATGACTGTGAAATGATCGCAAGAAAACGTTTTCGTGAGGTTGAATATCTGCTTTCGTGGCTGTTAGAATATGCACCGTCACGCTTAACTGGGACAGGTGCTTGTGTATTCGGTGAGTTTGAATCGCAAGAGGCCGCTAGTGAAGTGTTAATTAACGCCCCTGAGTGGGTGCACGGATTTGTGGCGCAAGGCGTTAACATTTCCCCTGTGCATTTATTCCGCTCAAGGATACCTGTGTTATTGCACCCGTAACTATGATGTTTACAAACCCTATGTTGATAAACACGTTCTTTACAGGTCAACAATATCTCTCTCTGGACGCAAGCCTGAGGTTTTTCTCGTGCCCGATATGAAGCTTTTTGCTGGTAACGCAACCCCGGAACTGGCTCAACGTGTTGCCAATCGACTCTATACTAGCTTAGGAGACGCTGCTGTAGGTCGTTTTAGCGACGGTGAAGTCAGTGTGCAAATCAACGAAAACGTACGTGGTGGTGATGTTTTTATCATTCAATCAACCTGCGCACCAACTAATGATAACTTAATGGAATTAGTGGTCATGGTTGATGCATTACGTCGAGCTTCCGCTGGTCGTATCACTGCTGTTATTCCTTACTTCGGCTATGCCCGTCAGGATCGCCGTGTTCGTTCAGCCCGTGTTCCTATCACGGCTAAAGTTGTTGCGGATTTCTTATCTAGTGTAGGCGTAGACCGTGTTTTAACCTGCGACTTACATGCAGAACAAATCCAAGGGTTCTTTGATGTACCGGTTGACAATGTCTTCGGCAGCCCGATCCTTTTAGAAGATATGCTTCAAAAAGAATTGGACAACCCTATTGTTGTTTCTCCAGATATTGGCGGTGTTGTTCGCGCTCGAGCTATCGCTAAACTTCTGAATGATACTGATATGGCAATTATTGATAAACGTCGCCCTCGTGCTAACGTTTCTCAAGTTATGCATATTATCGGTGACGTTGCTAATCGCGACTGTATCCTTGTTGACGATATGATCGATACAGGTGGTACATTATGTAAAGCAGCAGAAGCGCTGAAAGAACGTGGTGCTAAACGTGTATTTGCTTACGCGACTCACCCTATTTTCTCTGGTAATGCTGTTGAGAACATCAGAAGCTCTGTTATTGATGAAGTGGTTGTCTGCGATACAATTCCATTGTCAGCAGAAATCAAAGCATTAAATAAAGTCCGCTCATTGACCTTGTCTGGTATGTTGGCTGAAGCCATTCGTCGTATCAGTAATGAAGAGTCAATTTCTGCGATGTTCGAACATTAATTTGTCGATTTAATATCGTACTTTGAGATAATTAAACCCGCTATAGCCTATGTTATAGCGGGTTTTTTGTTATCTTTTTAAGATAAAATATTTAAACAATAAAAAACCCGCGCTCACTTTATCAGCGGGTCTTTAGATATGTATTATCTGCATATTAACGACAATGAGTTACTTATTATCTATTCTTACTCTATTATGAATTATGATTTTATCTATATTTTATTGATGCCCACACTGTTATGGATAACGATGATTATCATGGCGACGATAACGTTCGTCATGATTACGCAACCACCAATATCTTTCTGCAACGGTTTCTCTACCACCAATACGAGCCCCTGCTAACCAAACAAGTGCACCAATAAAGATCCCCATTAGCGAAGCATCAGATAAAATATCAGGTAGCCCTAATGGAAAAATATGGCTAAGAAGATTATAACCAAGACTACCGAGCATAAGCACCATACCGATAGCCATCAATAAATTGCCAACGGCAAAAGCATGTTTATATTTCATGTTGCACCTCCAAGCGCGTCGTCAGACGATTCAACACCAAAATACATCGAATAACCTTTTATTCATTGTAGTTATTATAGCCATAAAGACTAAAAAGGTATTGTCGCAGTGATCACATGCTCTGAAAATTATTGACAATTCTTTGCAAAAAATGTGTTTTATTGCTTTTGTAAATCATTTATCGGTGCTAATACGCCTGTTTCGCTCTTTTTGCCCTATAAATAATAAGTATTCTCTCCTAGAAAGATTTCAACAAAATAATCATGACAATCTATTTTGTGCTTCTTGACAGAGAAAGGTAAACTAGATGCTTTCTTTTAAGACGATAACAGTGAAAGGCAATTGTGAGTAAAATTAAACTTATCGTCGGGTTAGCCAACCCCGGTGCTGATTATGCCCAGACTCGCCATAATGCGGGTGCTTGGTATGTTGATTTATTGGCTCAACGTCATCAACAATCTCTAAAAGAAGAGAGCAAATTCTTCGGCTATACCGCTCGTATTAATTTAAATGGTAATGATGTTCGTTTATTAGTCCCTACCACTTTTATGAATTTAAGTGGTAAAGCGGTATTAGCGATGGCAAATTTTTATCGTATTCAACCCGATGAAATATTGGTTGCACATGATGAACTGGATTTACCACCGGGTGTGGTAAAAATGAAATTGGGTGGCGGTAATGGTGGCCATAACGGACTAAAAGATATTCAGAGTAAATTTAGCAATAACCCCAATTTTTATCGATTACGTATTGGGATTGGTCATCCCGGTGATAAAAACAAAGTGGTCGGTTTTGTGTTAGGTAAACCACCAACAAGTGAGCAAAAACTTATTGATGATGCAATTGATGAAGCCCTTGCTTGTACAGATATTCTGATGCGTGATGGTTACGAAAAAGCCATTAATCGTTTACATAGCTTTAAAGCTTAACCCCTATCAATAAAGCTATTGGTGTATCAAATAAGTTAACTGGGCAATGCCATGCCCTTTTCTTTTGCGCAATTAATCCCTGATGATTTAATCAAACAGGGATTTGTTCTATAATAGCGCCAATTTTTTTAACAGCACACAACAGGAGCTCCCCCTTTCCTGTTGTTTTTTATGTGACAAGGTGAACGTTTATGGGATTTAAATGTGGTATCGTCGGTCTGCCTAACGTAGGGAAATCTACACTGTTTAATGCCTTAACTAAGGCAGGTATTGAGGCAGCCAACTTCCCATTCTGTACTATTGAGCCAAATACAGGTGTTGTACCCATGCCTGATCCTCGCTTAGATAAGTTAGCAGAAATTGTAAAACCACAACGAGTGTTACCCACAACAATGGAGTTTGTTGATATTGCAGGTTTGGTTAAAGGCGCATCTAAAGGTGAAGGCTTAGGTAACCAATTCCTTACCAATATCCGCGAAACTGAAGCTATCGGCCATGTCGTGCGTTGTTTTGAAAATGACAATATTGTGCATGTGGCGGGTAAAGTCGATCCTGCTGAAGATATTGAAACAATTAATACCGAATTAGCGCTTTCTGATTTAGATACCTGTGAACGAGCAATGCATCGTAATCAGAAAAAAGCCAAAGGTGGTGATAAAGTTGCTAAAGCAGAGATGGAAGTTTTAGAGAAATGTTTACCGCACTTAGAAAAAGCCGGTATGTTGCGTGCATTAGATTTAAGTGATGAAGAAAAAGCGATTATCCGTTATTTAAGCTTTTTAACCCTGAAACCAACCATGTATATTGCCAACGTCAATGAAGATGGTTTCGAAAATAATCCTTATCTTGATACGGTACGTAAAATCGCTGAAGCCGAAGGCTCTGTTGTTGTTCCTGTTTGTGCTGCTATCGAAGCAGATATTGCAGAGCTAGACGATGAAGAGCGCGAAGAGTTTATGCAAGATTTAGGCATCGAAGAGCCGGGCTTAAACCGTGTTATCCGTGCAGGTTATGCGTTACTCGATTTACAAACTTACTTTACCGCTGGTGTAAAAGAAGTCCGTGCTTGGACAATCCCTGTAGGTGCAACTGCCCCACAAGCTGCAGGTAAGATCCATACTGACTTTGAAAAAGGTTTTATCCGCGCCCAAACCATCTCATATAATGACTTTATCACTTATGGTGGTGAACAAGGTGCGAAAGAAGCCGGTAAAATGCGTGCGGAAGGTAAAGATTATATCGTGCAAGATGGCGATGTGATGAACTTCTTGTTTAATGTGTAATAAATAGCTTTATCATTATTTAGTATTATTCGGTTTTCTTCACGTTTAAATACTAACAAAAGCAGCATAAACTCTACGAGACTTATCGAAAGTTTATGCTGTTTTATTTTATAATAAATAACTTTAATATAATTGAATATCTAATTTATACATTAAATTTGCATTCCACTCATTTAATGTGTTTTTACTTAAAAATAAAATAGATTATATATTGATAATCAAAAAATAATAAAATGCGTATATTTCAATAAAAACAATTTATTACATTTTAATCCTTATAATTTCCCATTAAATAGTTTCATTGCAATCCTTAATTAATATAATTTTAATCTTCTCATTTGTGACACAACCCTTCTTTTTAAATTATTTTCTATGATAGAAGAAAAAATGAATTTTCCTTATTTTAATTTAACGTTATATTGATTTAACTAAGATCTTAACTTATTACATACTACTTCGTATTATTCTCAATAATGGCATTATTTACAATGAGAAGGTTATTAAAAGGAATTTAAATGAATAATGAATCGCGTTGTGTTTTTTCTGAAGGCAGTGTGCTATTACCTGATGGCTACAAAGAACAAACTATCAATATTCTGATTTCACCTACTGGTCATGCGGTCAATATCTCACGAGATGATAAAGCAAAAGACCTATCCTTTGAAGAGTATATTCTTAATCAAAAAGCACTGTTACAACGTTCATTAAAAGAGTGGCAACTCTTAGAAGAAAAACCCTCCATGCTGGGGCAAGATCTGATCCAAGGATATTTAATCAGCTCTCGCTATCGCCCCAACAAAAAACAACAAGTTTATCAAATACAGGCCGTTTATCCCCTTACTGATACTCAAGTTCTTATATTTACCATGTCCTCCCCACACGCTTTTAATGATACACAATGGACATGGATGAACACCTTGCTATCGAGTTTTCAACCAAGGGGATAATCACTATGTTAGAGGCGGCAAGGGTTGGAGATATTATCGGTCACTCAAAATCCATGTGGGGGATGCTCGTTGGTACTATATTAGGCGCTGCTATCGCCATCGGTGGCGCCATGATTTCTGGTGTATTAATGGGTGCGGGTATTGCTGCAAGCTGCATTGGTATTGGCGTGCTTGCCATTGGTGCTTCCATCGCCGTCGGTTACGGAACTACCCTATTAGCCGACTGGGTTCGGGATAAATGTGTTGAAACAGGTTCAAAATCTTTAAGCCCCTGTGGGGAAATCCTTGACGGCTCCAAAAATGTTCGTATTAACGGCAAGCCTGCCGCAATGTCCACCCGTAGCAACGTCAAATGTGATAAAGAAAACAGTGAACGCCAAATCGCTCAAGGCTCCGGTAGTGTCTATATCAACGGTTTTCCAGCCTCTCGGGTCGGTGATAAAACCACCTGTGACGCCACTATTATGGAAGGCTCCCCTAATGTCCGGATTGGTGGTGGTACACAAGCAACCGAAGATATTGAACCTGAAATTCCCTCTTGGGTTACCACCGCATCCGATCTCACGATGTTGTTTGCCGGTTTCCTAAGTTTTGGTTCAGCGGCAGCCAAAGGCCCCGGCGCAGTAGCGAAGTTGTGGAGCAAATTACCGGGTAGTGCCAAAATAAGTCGCTTTGCTTGTCGTTATGGCAAGATTTTTACTGGGCTTAGTCTCGCTATTCCGGCCATTGGCATCTTAACCCGCCCTGTTGAAGTGATTGGTGGACAAAAAATCCTCAATGACGAAGATGAATTGGATTTTAGCTATGAGGCGGAATTACCACTTTATTGGCAACGCAATTACTTAAGTAGCTATTGCTATGAGGGTGCACTCGGTCGAGGTTGGAGTTTCTTTTGGGAAAGCCAGCTAATTAAAAGCGAAGATGGCTTTGTTTGGCAAAATCTATCCGGTGATATCCTTCCATTTCCTGACATTCCACTCGGACACCGTAACTTTAACGAAGCTGCTCAAGGCTGGATCATCCACCATGAGGATGACAGTTGGACGTTTCAAGATTCTGGTGAGCTACGCTATCATTATCCCCCTTTTGATGACAAAGGTTATAGTCGTTTAAGTCATATCGTTGATAATGTGGGAAACGAGCAGCGCTTCCATTACAACGAGCACCACCAACTGATCCATATTACGGGATGTGGTGATCTCAATATCGAGTGTGAATATCAATCTTTTCAACTTGCTGAAAAGACCGTATCGCGTCTTACTGCAGTCTATCAAGTAAACCCCCATCAGATACGCCGTCGTCTATGTGCTTATTTTTACAACGAAAGTGCCCAATTAATACGTGTTGAGCAACAGACAAATCACCCTTATCGCCAATTTGGGTGGACTGATGCCGGTGTTATGGCGTGGCATAGCGATAAATATGGCTTACGCAGTGAATACCGCTGGGCACTTTCAGAAGATAATCTTTGGCGAGTGATTGAAAACAAAACCAGCGAAGGCGAAAGCTATCGTCTTGAATATGATGATATCAACCTCACACGAACCGCTTATTGGCACGATGGTTCAACCTCATTTTGGCAACTTAATCATGATCACCAAATTATTCATTATATCGACCGTACAGGCATTAAAACGGCGCTAATTTGGGATGAGTTTGGATTACCTTGCGGTTGTCGCAATGCGTTGGGTCATACACATATTAGTGAATGGGACGCATTGGGCCGACTACTCAGCATAACGGATGGTAATGGTAACCAAACGCGTTGGCAATATCAGAATGAACGCGAGCGCCTTATCACTGTATTTTGGCCGGATAACACAGAGTCGCGTTTAGCGTATGACAGTTTTGGGCGACTGATTAAGGAAGTTTCTCCCCTTCATCAGATCACCGAATACCGCTATGACTTTAAAACCACATTGCGCCCCACTATACGCATTGATGCCAAGCAAGGACGCAGTGAGCTTCTCTGGAACAAACGTGGGCAATTACTGCGCCATACTGATTGCTCAGGCAAACAACATATTTGGTGTTATGATGATGAAGGCCGTGTTGTTTCTCAAACCAGCGCTTTACAGGAAGCCACCGAGTACCAGTACAATGAGGCGGGACACCTCACTCGCATCATATTGCCCGATAATTCTACCGTGCAACTGGCATGGAATGCAGCAGGATTACTTACTCATCATCAACGCAATGACAATACCCCGCGTCAATGGCAATACAACGCCTTTGGTCGTGTCACCACAGAAATTGATAAACTCGCTCGGCATATCTACTACCATTACAATGCACAAGGTGCATTAATTTCAATTGAAAATGCCAATGGCGGGCGTTATCTCCTCAATCGTGATGCCGAAGATCGGTTAGTCGAAGAAATACGTCCTGATGAGACGCTACTCCAATACACCTATAACGTCGCTGGACGACTGGTTGAAGAAGCTCACTTAGGCGACCGAGTCTTCACATCTGCACCACGCACAATATTACTCGACTATGATGCGGCGGGTAACCTTGTCAAACGTGAGACCTTAACTGATCGCTATCAATATCAATGGGATAGTATGAACCGCCTATTGGTCGCCAGCAAACAACCTAATCAACGTGGTCTTGAAATGGGTTTGCAAGCGAATCAAGTCCACTTTACCTACGATGCACTTGGCCGCATTATTCGTGAACAAACAGGCGACGATATCGTCGAATTTAATTATGATGAACTCAATAACCTAAGCCGTCTGACGTTACCTCAAGGTGACAGCCTCAACTGGCTCTATTATGGCTCTGGGCATGCCACGGCTATCAACCACCTTGTTGATAGTCGCTCTCAGTTAATTACTGAATTTGAACGTGACGACCTACACCGTGAAATCAGTCGAACTCAAGGAGAGCTCACCCAATATCGGCAATACGATAAACTGGGGCGAACCATTAGCACTTTCAGCTCGCGTGATAAGCAACATCCATTAAATGGTATTACTTTATGGCGTAAGTGGTTTTATGATCCCCAAGATAATCTTGGTGCCATGGAAGACACCTATCGAGGTTGGGTAGAATACCTGTATGACTCAGAGCAACGTTTAAAAAAAGTCGCCAGTAGTGAAAACCTTGATGCTATGCTGTTTTACGATCGCGCGGATAATCTACTCGAACGCCCACAATCCGAAATGGATGCTGAACACTCCCCTACTTTAGCGCTGAGTCCTCAAGGAGATAAATTACGTCAATTTCAAGGGTGGCACTATCAGTATGATGCCTATGGTAATGTTATTGCTCGCCGTTACCGTAACCAATCACCACAAACCTATGCTTATGATGGTGATAATCGTCTGGTTATCGCTCATAATCAAGGCATAAAAGCCCAATACCACTACGATGCTCTGGGCCGTCGTATTCACAAAACCGTTGAAAACCGAGAAAGTGGCCAAGTTAAACGACAAGAGACGCATTTTATTTGGCAAGGGCTACGGTTACTGCAAGAGCAGGATCTCAATACTGGTAAACACCAAACTTATTGCTACGAAGAGCACGGCAGTTATACCCCTCTTGCCATTATCGTGAAACAATCCAGTGGTTTTCATTATTACTGGCACCACTGCGATATTAACAGCGCCCCACTTGAAGTCACCAATGCACAAGGCAATACGCTATGGTCAGGGAAATATGAACGCTTTGGTTTTGTTCGCAATAGCCCATTAAGTTTCTACTCTGACCCTGAACGTGTGATGGCGTCCTTTGAGCAAAATCTACGCTATGCCGGACAATATTTTGACAATGAAACGGGGCTGCACTTTAATACCTTCCGATTCTACGACCCACAGATAGGCCGTTTTATCATGCCTGACCCAATTGGGTTATTGGGTGGGATTAATCTGTATCAATATGCGCCGAATCC